>JAFVZR010000076.1 GCA_017508065.1 Candidatus Methanomethylophilaceae archaeon | reverse complement strand
GCGTGTGTGCGCGGAACCGCCTGCTGTACGGTCCTGAGCATCATGGGCTCACGTGGCAATCCCATGAACAGATAGTGCTCGTTACCGCCGGGAAGGAGCAACTGGAACATAGGGTCCTTACATGCCCAAACCCTGTCGATCCTGATGACGGGCTGATCCCTGATGAAATCGTACGTACCAGTGATGTCCACGAACGGACCTTCCTTGGCGGTATCGAAGGTTACCCTTCCCTCGAAGACGTAATCGCATTCGGAGGGTACGAGAAGACCGTTGTCGCACTGTCCCATCTCCAACGGCTTACCGGTGGACCTCATCACCATGGAGGATGCGATCCTCATCTCGTCCTCGTCGTAGGATGTGGATGTAGCAGCAGCGAGGAGCACTTCGGGTCTAGTACCGATACAGATGGAGATCCTCAGCTCCTCCCCGTTCGCCTTGGCGTTGTTGAACATCGTGTAGAGATGCCTTGGAACGAGACGTACGGCGATGGAGTCCTTGTCCATGATCATCATCCTGTGGAAGGACACGTTCCTCTTCCCGCCGTACTCCGAAACGATGACACCGGACGAGATGTAACGTCCTCCGTCCTCGGGGAAGTACTTGCAGATCGGCAATGACATCAGATCGACGGGGAGCTCCTGGTAACGGAACTCAGGTTCCGCAATGACCGCGGTATCCACAGGATGGTCGATCGCATACAACATGTGCTTCACGATGTCCTGGGGCTGTATGCCCATGGCATCCGCGATCTTCGCCCTGGTGGAGAACATGTTACCTACGGCCACACCGCCGTTGAGGTCCTCGAAGACGACCGTACGGTCCTGATCCTCGGATATGACGGACGTGGCCTTCTGACTGTCTGCATCGATGCGTTCCTTGATCGTGAATTCGGAACCAGAGAGGTATCTCCTCAGGGACATATCGGGATGATGGGATTCTGGCTATAAAACGTACGCTTTCAACCGACATCATCTGACAGTTCGAATGTATCGATATGCTTTACCGGAAGCCCTACTGAAATTTTACTGCAAAATGCAGAATAAATTCAATATTCAATCGAACAGCCCTCCATCCAACAGGAATTCCCTGATACCGATGATCAACACTCCCTCATCGTTATGATGCCTGGGCACATCATCACCGACCACCAGTACCCTTTGGAATCCATCCTTTATCGTCCTGAACGGCCTGATCTCCTGTTCCTCCTTGTCGCGATCCGGAATGGAATATGCGGATTGGATGTACCAGCGGGAATCCGCCCTATTCACGACGAAATCTATCTCCAACTGTTTGTACTCCGTTTCGCCATCCTTCATCGTACGGGATTCCTGTACCCCTATATCGACAGAGAGACCTCTGGACCTCAATTCGTTGTAGATTATGTTCTCCATCAGATGCGAGACCTCGATCTGTCTGAAATTCGATCTTGCATTCCTCAAACCCACGTCTGCAGGATAGAACTTGTACAGGGCACCGAGATATTTCCTCCTCTTGATGTCATAACGTTGGACCTTTTCGAAAAGGAATGAATCCTCCATCAATTGCAGATACCTGTCAAGGGTGTTTATCGATAGATCGATACCGTACACGGTCCGGATGGTATTACGTATCTTAACGGGATTGGTCAGGGATCCGGTGTATGAACATAGTACATCGAAGATGTTCTCCAACATCGACGGCATCCTTACATCGTTACGGTCGCGGATATCCTTGAAGTAGGTCTCGTCGACCAGAGCCTTAAGATAATTCGCCTTGTTCTCCTCCGTATTCCTGTTGAGAAGTTCCGGCATCCCTCCGTAGACCATGTATTCCTTCCATACGCTCGCGACATCCCTATCTGGATAGGCAGAGAGATATTCACTGAAGGATAGAGGATGGACCCTTATCTCATCGCCCCTACCTCTGAATTCGGTCAGGATATCACTGGAGAGGAATTTGGAATTGCTTCCTGTGACATATATGTCGATTTCCGACAGATGCCTGAATCCGTTCACGACATCGGTGAATCCATCCACAAGCTGGATCTCATCGAGGAGAAGATAACAGGGGCCCTCGATGTCATTCCTCAGGGATACGACGTGCTCATACAGTACATCCGGTGAACGAAGATGCTTGTTCGCATAATCGTCCAATGCGATGGATATGATCCTATCGTCGGATACACCGGACGATATCAGATGATTGCGGAACAGTTTGAAGAGGAGATATGATTTGCCGCACCTTCTGATGCCGGTGATGATCTTGACCGAACCGTTCCATTCACGTTGGATCAACTTCTCAAGATATCTGTCCCTTGAAACCTCCATTCTAATCACCTACTGAAATTTTACTGCAAAATGCAGTTTTCTATTAATATGTCTTTTGTGACATCGATGTGTGTGGTTACCACTCATTCGCGCGCGAAACAGGATATATAATAGCAGAGTATCCCTGGGTTCATGTCCGTCAACATCGAGGATACCATCAGGAACTATGCACTTCAGAATGCCGTCTTCTTCAAGGGAAAGGCCAACCCCAAGGCGGTCGTAGGTAAGATCCTGGGAGAATTCCCCGAATTCAGAAGCAAGTCCGCAGAGATCATCCCCCTGATCAACTCCATCGTGGAGGAGGTCAACGCAATGGGACTCGATGCACAGACCGCAGCGTTGCAGAGCTCCGACCCCGCACTCCTCGCGAAGAAGGAGAAGAAGGAGAGGACATACGAGCTTCCCGCGCTCGACGGAGTGGACGGACCCGTCGTCATGAGGATCGCACCCGGACCTTCCGGACCTCTCCACATCGGACACACCAGGGTATCCATCCTCAACGACGAGTACATCAAGAGATACGGCGGAAAGCTGATCTGCAGGTTCGAGGACACCAATCCCGAGAAGATCGACCCCGAGGCATACGATATGATCCCGGAGGACCTCGAGTGGTTGGGCGTCAAGATCACGGACTTCTACATCCAATCGGACAGGTTCGAGAAGTACTACGAGATCACCAAGCACCTGATGGAGCAGGGACACGCATACGTCTGTACCTGT
>JAFVZR010000075.1 GCA_017508065.1 Candidatus Methanomethylophilaceae archaeon | reverse complement strand
GTTTCTGGGTAAATCCAGATGTCGAGTACGTCAGACTCAGACACGGCGACGAGTCCTGGATCGTGTCCCCCCAGGCCGCACAGAAGATGTCCTACCAGATGGATGACGTCGAGGTCATCGGAAAGATCCCGGCGAAGGACATGCTCGGATGGATGTGCGTCGCACCCATGATCCACAGGGAGATCCCCGTACTTCCAGCTACGTTCTGTAACCCTGACGTAGGAACCGGACTGGTCACTTCCGTCCCATCCGATGCCCCTGACGATTGGATCTCGCTCGACCACATCAAGAAGCACCCCGAACTCGTCACATCCTACGGCATCAGCAAGGAAATGATCGATGCCATCGAGCCCATCGCCATCATCGATATGGAGGGTTACGGAGAATTCCCCGCGAAGACCATCATCGACAACATGGGAATCACCGAACCTGGAGACCCCAAGCTCGTCGATGCCAAGAAACAGGTCTACAAGGACGGATTCCACACCGGAAAGATGAATGCCAACTGTGGTTCCTTCGCTGGACTCCGTGTCGACGATGCACAGCAGAAGATGAAGCAGGCGATGATCGATTCCGGCGAGGCCGATGTGTTCCATGACCTCACCGAAGAGGTCGTCTGCAGATGCGGACAGCGCGTCTACATCAAGAGGATCGACGACCAGTGGTTCATTAACTACGGGGATCAGAAGGTCACCGAGATCACCAGCGATCACTGCAAGACCATGGAGATCAACCCTGTGGAATACTACAACAACGTCCACGGAGTACTCAACTGGTTCAGGGAGAGGGCCTGCGTCCGTCTCGGAAACTGGCTCGGAACCAAGTTCCCTCTGGATGACAAATGGACCATCGAAGCCATTTCGGATTCCACCCTGTACCCGATCTACTACACGATCTCGATGTACGCCAACGACGGAAGGATCACCCCCGACCAGATGACCGAGGAATTCTTCGACTACGTCTTCCTCGGCGAGGGAAGTGCCGATTCCGTATCCGAGTCCACGGGCATCTCCGTGGACCTCGTCGAGGAGATCCGTAAGGATGTCCTCTACTGGTATCCTCTCGACCTCAACCTCGGAGGAAAGGAGCACATGACAGTCCACTTCCCGGCGTTCCTCATGAATCACACCGCCATCCTGCCCGAGAGCATGTGGCCTCGCGGAATCATGGTCAACTGGTACGTCACCGGAAAGAAGAACAAGGTCACCGGAAAGGGAGACAAGATCTCCAAGTCCAAGGGTGGGGCGCAGCCCATTCCCGGTGCCGCGGAGAGGTTCGGAGTCGACGCACTCAGGCTCTACTACGCACACGTCGCATCCCCGTTCGCGGATGTCGAGTGGGACGACAGCATCGTGATCTCCTACAGGCAGAGACTCGACAGGATCACATCCATGATGGACGAGCTCCTCGAGTCCGCTGTGGACGGAGAGGAGAACGGAATCGACAAGTGGCTCGTATCCAGGTTCAACGGACATATCGGAACCATCAAGACATCCATGGAGAAGTTCGATCTCAGGCAGCTCGCATCCACCGCATATTTCGAGATGTTCAACGACATGAAGTGGTACACCAGAAGAGGCGGAAACAACAAGTCCGCACTTCTCAAGGCACTCCGTATGTGGATCAACGCTATGATGCCTGTGACTCCCCACACCGCTGAGGAACTCTGGGAGACCGTTGGATTCGAAGGACTCGTGTCCGACGCACAGTTGCCCGAGTACGACGAGGGTCTGAACTCCCCCGTCGCGGAGTATGGAGAGGACCTCATCAGGAACGTCATCGCGGATTCCGCACAGATCATCAAGGTCACCGGAATGCAGCCCTCCAAGGTTATCCTGTACACCGCATCCGCATGGAAGAACAAGGTGTTCGGATTCGCAGCCGACCTCCTTCAGGAAGGAAAGCTCGACATCCCCGGCCTCACCAAGAAGTGTATGGCCGACGAGGACCTCAGGAAGAACGGAAAGGCAGTGTCCGAACTCGCCAAGAAGACAGCGGCGGACCACATGCGTTCCACTCCCGAGAAGATCCGCCCCATCATCGAACTCGACGAGACCGCACACCTCCAGTCCGCAGCGGAGTTCATCTCCCAGGAGATCGGATTCAACGTCGAGGTCATGAACGCGGACACCGAGGGAATCTACGATCCTCAGAAGAAGTCCCGCGTAGCCATCCCCGGAAGGCCTGCGATCTTCATCGAGTAAACATGATTAGCGGGGGTTTCCCCGCATTTCACTTTTTTACAGACGATCCAAAGACACGATTGTTGTTGGATGGTGATGGATATATCATCCAATAATTTAATATACTCGACATATATTGAAGTAATCAGACCATGAAGAATGCGTCATAATTCCAATAGATCAAACGTTTTTCACCAAAAAAGACATGCTGTCCGAAACCGTTTAGATCACGATTATATGCTATCTCAAACCTCTTTCAAACGATTTCCTTTCTTCCACACTTTGTTATGATATGGTTTCGTGCATCCGATCACCATCGTAGAACCTACCAAAAATATTGTTGGATAGTGATGGATATATCATCCAACATTTTAATATACTACGCGAGACATTGAAGGTATGACGACAAAAAGTCACCATGTAATTCCTAAAATCAAACATTTTCCTCACGACCCATGCTATCGAAAACCCTTTTCAAAACACTTAACAAAATTCGGCCTCCGTAAAATATTACCTATTATAGATGATATATTATGACAGGCGTGTTGAGTACCATAAAAGAAAGATATAATTAGATTAAAGAAAAGAGGTAATATATGCCAAAGGACGTTGCAATCTTTGACTACGAAGTGATTTCGAACATAAGCAACCACATCCTGAAGCTTCGTAATGATTCTAAAGATTCTGCGTATCGTGCCATCAATTACGAATCCATCATCCTGTATTACAAGACAGGAGAATATCTGAACAACATTTTGAAGCTCCATAACTATGGAGACGGATGCATAGCAGAGATTGCTAAAAGAATATCTGCCATTGATCCTACGATCAAAGGATTTGATAAACGCAACCTCTATCGCATGAGACAGTTTTACCTAACATACCCTGATTTTGAAATTGTGTCTACACTGTTGACACAATTGAATTGGAGCTGTAATGTGACCATAATGCATAGATCCAAATCAGAATCGGAAAGGATGTTCTACATAAATTTGGCAATCAGGGAACATTATTCAGTCAGAGAACTGAACAGACAGATTGACAGTGCGTACTATCAAAGAACTTTGTTGTCCACCGAATCCCTTAAACCATCAAAGATGCCCGATACGATCAAACATGAATTCATGGACACATATGTCTTGGACTTCCTCAATGTCTCAAAACAATATTCTGAAAAGGATTTACAATCTGCGATTGTATCCAATTTGCGTGACTTTATTCTTGAATTCGGAAAAGATTTTGCATTTGTTGGTCAAGAGTACCGCATATCGGTAGGTAATAAGGACTATTATCTAGACCTCCTATTTTTCCATCGTGGATTGAGTTGCCTGGTAAACATTGAGTTAAAAATTGGGGAATTCAAACCGGAATACATGGGAAAAATGGAATTCTATCTGGAAGCCTTGGATAGAGAAATAAAAAAGCCTCATGAAAACCCAAGTGTTGGCATCATTCTATGCGCAGGAAAGGATGATGAAGTTGTAGAATATGCGATGAGTAGATCCATGTCCCCAACATTGGTCGCAGAATATCAACTAGTTCTACCGAATAAGGAAATTCTCGAACAAAAATTGAAAGAATACAGCCAAATGATTGAAATGGAAGCCCAAAATGAACTATGAACCTGGAAGGATAACTCTGTCATAGAATGCCTTATTTACAGAATACGGATTACACAAACACATTAGGAGATGGAGATATGAATATCGAAAATTGGTTGGGAGAGAACAATTCCCTCGGAATCGAAATCTGGAACAAGAAATACTGCTTCAACGGAGAATCCTTCGATCAGTGGTTGGACAGGATCTCCGAAGGTGATGAGGACATCAAACAGATGATCATCGAACAGAAGTTCCTGTTCGGAGGAAGAATCCTTGCAAACCGTGGACTCCACAAGAACGGAGTCAAGGTCACACTCTCCAATTGTTATGTCGTGGAGCCACCAGAGGACAATATCGAATCCATCTTCGAATGCGCAAAGAAACTCGCAAGGACCTCTAGTTATGGTGGAGGAGTCGGAATCGACCTCTCCAAACTCTCCCCCCGTGGTGCCAAGATCAACAACACTGCATCCGTAACATCTGGAGCGGTGTCCTTCACCGACCTCTATTCCATGGTCACCGGACTCATCGGTCAGCACGGAAGAAGAGGTGCACTCATGCTCTCCATCTCCTGCGAACACCCTGACGTCGAGGAGTTCATGTCAGTCAAGACCGACCTCGAGAGAGTCACCAAGGCGAACATGTCCATCAGGATGTCAGATAAGTTCATGGAATGCGTTCGCAACAAGGAGTTCTTCCCCCAGCACTTCTCCCGTCCCGAGACCGGACAGTCCATCGACAAGAACCTCGATGCGGCTGCATTCTTCGACAAGCTCTGTTACGCCAACTGGGATTTCGGAGAACCCGGATGTCTCTTCTGGGACAGGATCAGCTCCTGGAACCTCCTCTCAGAGTTCCCCAACTTCGAATATGCGGGAACGAACCCCTGTGCGGAGGAGCCCCTCCCCGCAGGAGGAAGCTGCCTTCTCGGATCCATGAACCTTGCGGCATTCGTCAAGGACAAGGAATTCCAGGAAGAGGAGTTCAAACAGGCGGTCCGCATCTGCGTCAGGGCACTCAACGATGTCCTCGATGAGGGACTCCCGCTCCACCCCCTCCAGGAACAGAGGGACTCCGTCACCCAGTGGAGACAGATCGGTCTCGGAATCATGGGTCTCGCGGACATGCTCATCAAGATGGAGGTCACATACGGATCCAAGGAGGCACTCGATCTCTGCGGAAGGATCGGTAAGATGATGGCTGACACCGCCATCTCCGAATCCGCACGCCTCGCAGAGAAGTATGGTGCATTCCCCATGTGCAACATAGATCAGATCCTCATGTCCCCCTACTTCCAGGAGAATGCATCCGAGGAGACCATCGAGGAGGTTAAGAAGTTCGGACTCAGGAACTCACAGCTCCTTACCATCGCACCCACCGGAACACTTTCCACCATGCTCGGAATCTCCGGCGGAATCGAACCCATCTTCGCTACCAATTACGTCAGAAGGACCACGTCCCTCTCCGACCACGACGAGTACCACAAGGTGTACACCCCCGTCGTCAAGGCATACATGGACGAGCACAACATGATCGATGACGACAACCTCCCCGAGTTCTTCGTCACCGCACAGAACCTCGATTACAAACAGAGGCTCAACATGCAGGGAACCTGGCAGATGCACATCGACGCATCCATCAGCTCCATCGTCAACCTCAGGGAGGACTTCCCTCAGGAGAAAGTCTACGACCTGTACATGTACGCATGGCAGATCGGATGCAAGGGAGTCACCGTCTTCAGGGACGGATGCAAGCGCCTCGGAATCCTTACCACCAAGGAGGAGAAGAAGACCGACAAGCCCAAGGAGGGTGCAAGAGGAGTCGTCGCAGAGGTCCTCGATGACGTCATCGGAAAGAAGAGGAAGCTCATGACCGGATGCGGAAGCCTGCACTGCACCGCATTCTTCAACCCAGTGACCGGAGACCTCATGGAGGCATACCTCAACAAGGGATCCACCGGCGGATGCAACAACTTCATGATCGGTCTCTCCAGGATGATCTCCCTGGCCGCGAGGAGCGGTTGTGACATCAACGAGATCGTCGGACAGCTTCAGAGCTGCGGATCCTGTCCCTCCTACTCCGTACGTTCCGCTACCAAGAAGGACACCAGCAAAGGAAGCTGCTGCCCTATGGCTGTCGGATATGCACTCCGTGAGATGGACACCGAGATGAAGAAGCAGCTCGGACTCTTGAAGGAACCCGAGAAAGAAGCAGGACCCGAGAAGATCATCAATCCTTGCCCGAACTGCGGTGACGAGCTGAAGTTCGAGGGCGGATGTAACATCTGCAAATCCTGTGGATGGACCAAGTGCGAGTGAGACTCGTACTCCATCCAACCCTTTTCCCAAACACCTTTCACTTCTATGACAATTCAGATCGGAACGGGCGTATACGTACATCCATCCTTGATACGGACAGTCTCACCGGGAAGATATCTGATACCATCGGAATCGTACCAATAGAGGACCCCTTCCGAGCCCAGGACATATGTGTCCCCGGAAACACCCGCACCATCCACCATACAGGATACACTCGCTGGCATCCACTTGGCTTCGAACGTCAGATCTGATTCCACTCTCAGATTGTACGATGGCTGATACAGATCATCTCTATACGACCACCCTTCGAACTCGAATCCGTCCTTCACGGGTGCACCCATCAGCGGGATCATATCCCCATATGCGTACATACCTTCGAATAAGACATTACCTTCGGAAAGGTATGTGACATCATACATCTCCTTCTGCCATACGGGTGTCAGGACCAGATCGTATCCTGGGATGGTGACCTTCCCATCGGATACGGGTGTACCGTCGGGCAATAGAATATCCACGAGAGTGTGCCCATCCTTTTTCACCGACGTCACATCCACCACATCGCCTTCGGAATGCAGGGACACGTAATCCGTACCACAGATGGACAGAAGATATGATGGCCTTACTGTGACGGTACATACAGTTGAATCCACCGTTATGGCCTTGGAGACAGCCGTACGGTCCGTGTTGGTCACCTTCACATACACCATATATTCGCCAGGGTAAGAGACCATCGTGTCGGGAAGGGGCATCTGCGGGCCTGTAGCGAGGAATGATTCGGAAATACCATCATCTAGGTACCACTCGTAGGTCAGACCGTCGCCCTCTATGTCATTGCATTTTACGGAGAGCGATGCCTCATCGAAACGTTCGACCACCATCGATGACGGGAGATCCACTTCGAATGTCGGAAGGACCGGAAGCAAACGGACCCATGATGCCGTCAATGACATATCGGACGATACGACCACGACATCACCCACAGAATATCTTGAACCGGCTGCATCGGACCATGAATCCAGTACAAAAGAACCATAATCATCCTTCACAACGAATCCGAGCTCGTCCAACCCGGGAATCGTGAAGGAGGAACCCTTCGCCTTGTATAGCTCCCTGGGTTGGTCCACATCATTCATTGGATCGAACGTTATGGAATATACAGAGTCCGAGGATACGAACACAGGATAGAACTCCGTGTCCGATTCCACAGGCATCATATCCTGAGAGGATGTTGGATTCGGATCGGTACTCCAACCGACGAATCTCTCCCCGTCTGGAGCAGAGGGATCGTCCACACAGTACGGGATGACACGGTATGCCCAATCCCTCTCATCCAGGACGTTACCTTCTCCATCATAGAATATCACATGACAGGTGGAGTCCGCTGAATAATCGTCCAAAGAGATGAACGGGACCAATAACATGGCGGTCATAAGAATGGTCGCCATGACGAGTACGGGCTTCACAACCATATCGGATATGATATCGTGTTATTGGGTTGATATACCCTACTCCCATTTCTGATACAGATCGTGTTCCAAGCCCAATTGGTCCATGCACCTTCCGACCACAAAATCGATGATATCGTCAACGGTACGGGGTTTGGAATAGAAACCGGGGTTGGCATCGAGGATACATACACCGCATCTGGCCAACCTGAGCTCATTCTCAAGGAGTATCGCACTCTTCGGAGTCTCCCTCACAACGAGTATCAACTTACGGGATTCCTTGATGGCCACTGCCGCAGCCCTGGTGATGAGCGTGTCGGCAAGACCATTGGAGATCTTGCCGAGGGATGATGCACTGCAAGGTGCTACGATCATCGCATCGAACCTGTAACTTCCGGATGAGATTGAGGCGAAGAGATCGTCATCATCATAGATCACGTCCGCGAATTCCTTCACCTGCTCGATGGACATGCCCGTCTCATGCGGGATGATCCTCTCGGCCATCTTCGATATGACCAGAACCTTCTCCCCCGGCAATTCCTGAAGGAGACGGATTCCATACATGCAACCGGATGCACCGGTGATGGCGACTACGTATCTCACGACATTAGGTATACCAGGGACGTTCATATCATTGGCGGTCGAACATATTGCTTGAAACGAAGGGATTATATATTGATCGAACTATGTTGCTCATACGGATTAGTCAGAGTAAGGATTCTCCTCTCTGCCCGTGGCGGACATTACGTCTGCAGGCCGTACGGGGGTCGTTGACCGAACGTGCGGAGACCGCTCTTTTTAAGATACTGCTAAGTAGCAATGCTTATATACCATATGTT
>JAFVZR010000074.1 GCA_017508065.1 Candidatus Methanomethylophilaceae archaeon | reverse complement strand
GTGTTCAACACCGCGTTCCAGGACAATGAATCCTTGTTGAGGGCGTTGAACGCCGTGTCCAAGGATGTCTATTATAGGTCCGTTACCGATGTGGATGAGGATTTCAATCCCCGCTATGCCAATGTACGCAGTTACAGATACATGGTCACATACGATGACGTGGACGTCGAGAGGATGCGCGAGTGTTCCAAGGTGTTCCTCGGACATCATGATTTCAAGAGATTCTGCAAATATGACGGAAAACCTACCGAGACCGACCTCACCCGCATCTCTGTGATCGAGGATGATGGAACCGTATACTTCGAGTTCGAATCCAGGTTCTTCCTGTGGAACATGATCCGTAGGATCTCCGCAGCGATCATAGAGGTTGGAAGTGGCAGGGCCACGATCGAAGAGGTGAAGGCCGTGCTCGAGGGTAAGGAAGGTACCTTCGGTCTGGGAAGACCCGATGCCTTGACACTCACGGACGTGGTCTACTACGCATTGGACTTCAAGGAGTACAGATCCGAACCTCTGGAGAGCAAATCCGGGGAATTGAGGATCGCTGCCGAATTGGATGCAGGATTCTACAGATCGATATGAGGTGAATGGATGACAAAGAAATTGGATTCAATCCTAGAGGATATCTCTGAAAGACTTGCGAATGCGGAAACCATTCGTGAGACCTCGATAGCATCGTCACGTAAGGCTATACGCCTCAGCAAGAACATGATCCATGCGATTCACGCGGGAGAGGATTGTTCCACGATCAGAGAGGAGATGCGCGATATCGTTTCCTCGATGGATAGGGACTCGTACGCATCCAAGGATGCCATGATGGAGTATGCCGAAGCGGAGATCCTCTATGCCATCGTGAACTACGAGGAACTTCCGACACCTGCGGAACTTGGTATCGATGAGGGATCATGGCTCATGGGAATGGCGGATGCCATAGGTGAGCTCAGGAGGGTTGTCGTAACACGCCTCATGGACACCGACATCGATGAGGCGAAGTACCTCTTCTCCATAATGGATGAACTCTGCGAGGGACTGTTAGTGTTCGATGTACCCGATGCGATACTGCCCATCAGAAGGAAACAGGATATCGCCAGAGGCATCATCGAAAGGACCCGTTCCGACCTTCTGAATGCAACACTGACATTCGGCAGATGATATTGTCTTCCTGTGGAAGGATCAGTAGTACTTGTCCACTCCACCGAAACCTGCGATCAGTTTCCCGTCACGTGTCTTCCTGATGAAGTTGTCAAGACGCTTCCGGAACTCATCCGGACGCTTCCTTGCCGCATCCACGTACGCTATACGGATGCGCCTGTAGGATTCGGACAATTTTCCATAATTCTCCCACGCGATTGGATCCGCCCTAATCTCATCCATGATGTCCTCGGGAAATATGTATGGTGTGCGGATCAGGGGCAACACGCCCTCCCTTATACTTGGATGGATCAAGCCTCTCTCGTCGAGCCATATGAGACGTTCGATGTTCGGCCTGGAGTATGGGCTACCATCCTTCCTTGGGGTGAACCTCTGTGCACGATGTGTTGGATCTATGTGCTTGATGGTACTATCGATCCAACCGAAACAGAGTGCTTCCTCCACCGCATCGTTGTATGGGAGGGATTTGTCACCAGATTCCTTCATGGGAAACACGAACCAAATTTCGGACTCGGTCCTGAAGTGTTCGGCAAGCCACTTCCGCCACTCGCTGCGTTCACTCGTGTAGAACGTCTCCACCATATCACCTTGAAAATCCTATCCCGGCCATCCTATGGAACCTCATAGGCCTACGACACGAGGATTGATTGACAGGATTATAAAAATAAATATGGTTGGTCGAAAAATGGGAAGATAAAGGTTTTGGAAGATGGTGCTTTCGCACCATTCTTCAATTCAACGTCTGGCCTTGGGCTTACCGTAGTTCTTGATGGGTTTGCGGTATACCCAAATCATCAGGAAGACCACGATGAGCAGGACGATTACTGCGATCACTTCGATAAGAGTGTAACTCTTGTCATCCACGTAGAATGTGTGGATGTGATCAGCTCCGAGTCCGGTGACCTGTCCGCCGAAGGTGGTATCGTCCGCGACGATGTAGAACTCTCCATCGGAAACGTCCTTGACGACGTAGTCGTAGGTGACCTCCTTGGTTCCGTTTGCGGGAACGACGATATCCTGCTTACTGTCATCCACCTTGACTCCGTTGATGACGAAGTAGATGGTGAGTGCCCTCTCTGCGGACTCACTGTTCTTCAGGGTCGCGGAAAGGACGACAGGATCGACTGCCTTGAGAGGAGAGACGAGAGTCTCGATCTCATTCTTGTCGGCATCGGTGATGGTCACGATGAGACGGTAGTTACCTGCATCCTTGGGTGCCCTGACGGTGATCGACTTCTCACCGGACTTGTCGGAGTTCGACGAGGAGAGAGTACCGCTGGATCCGGAGGTGACCGCGGAGGACATCTCCTTACCGTTTCCGTCTACAAGCTTTGCGGAGTACTTGGTGCTGTCAGGAACACCTTTGTAGTCAAGGGTGTAGTTCACAGAGGTGTCGACCTCTGCGAAATCAGCACCGGACAGGTCGTACGACATCGCCGATGCATCATCGGAGATTACGATGAGACCGAATGCGGCGGCGATTGCCACCGCACCGATCAGTGCGAACAAACTTACTTTCTGCGTGCAAACACCCCCCTCTTGGATGCCATCCAGATAGTGAGGATGGCAAGGATGATCGCGAGTCCGAAGAGCACCCAGACGATGGTGGGCATTCCGGAGAGCTCGTTGAGGACTCCTCTTCCACTTGCGCTCATGTCGGTTGCGCTTACAATTGCGTTACCGGGAGTTGCGCTGATAGTTACCTTTCCGGTAGCATCATCGATGGTGACACTGTCGGTAAGAGTCACAAGAGTGAAATCTGCTCCGAACTCATTGACCAAGTTCAGACCGGGAACTGCGGTTGCATTGGAAACAGGAACGAAGGACACCTTGTAAGTGTTGACTCCAGGGTATGCGATTGCGGTTCCATTGCCAACTGCAGTGATGTCCTGGACCTTGAGGAACTTTCCAAAGAGGTCCTGCTCGACCATGATGTTCCATGCCGTAGTGTCGACTCCGGTCTTCCATCCGCTGATGTCGAAGGATACGGGCTTTCCGGCAAGGTTGTTGACCTCCACAACGTAGGTGTATGCGTGATCTCCAACGATGTCGTCAAGCTTGTTGACATAGACGAGACCCTCAGTGGTGGGGACGTCGTTGATGTAGACATACTGGTCGTACACGGATCCATCGAGTGTGATGAGCATCTCCTCGGAACAGAGGTCATACATCTGGGAGTTGTAGTATCCTACAATCTTGAATGCAGGGTTGCTTGCACTCTCTGCGATATAGATCTGAGTAACTACGTCAGTACCGACAGATGCATATGCAGATTCCCATGCACTTCCGAACTTGATTGCGAAGTAACCGGACTTGTCAGCATTGGTAAAGGAACCTGCAGGAATTGTGAGTTCTACCTTCTTGTACACACCGCTTCCCGATACATCTACGTCTGCAGACTGAACTCCGAAGAACATTCCATTTCCGGATACGATGAAGTTCTTTCTTGAATCGGCATCGGTGAAGGTGAGGTCATTTGCAGATGCGACATACTCTGCACCATCCTTTGTGACGGTGATGCTGAAGTCGGTTGCATCGGACTTGTAGATTGCAACCTCATAGGTTCCATCTTTGACATCTGCCTCGATTTCAACTCCAACGGAAGTGGTTGCCTTGAGAGTGCCATCTGCCTCGATTCCAACATATCCCTTGAGGACGACCTTGTCCTTAAGATCCTTAGCAACGGTCGTGGTCGAAACAGTGACCTTCACGTACTGGATCTTGGAACCGTCTGCATTCTTGATTGTGACGAGTGCAGGGAGCTTAGTCTCCTTGAACAGGTACTCCTTACCAGCAGTCACACCGGTGTTTCCTGCCTTGTATTCACCATCAATGGTTACGACATCGGACTCCTCGAGTCCAGTGATCACAACGTTCTGGTAAGTGACATCCACTACGGCTGCAACACCAAGGATCTCACTCAGTGCGATCTGGAATCCATCCTCGAAAGGACAGTAGTTGTAAGTTCCGTTGGCATAGTATTCGCCACTGGCATCGGTTCCGGTTGCAATCTTTCCGAGAGTGTAGGAGATGGATGCCTTTGCGGTGAATCCGTCATTGACTGCCTCATCGATTGTATCTACACCGCCAATGCTGAAGTAGTAGGTTCCAGGAATGGACAGATCGTTGGTGATCTTGATTACCTGATCCTTTCCGAGTCCGGTTCCATCTCCGGCAGCATCACGTGCGCTGAGAGTGTAAGAGGGCTCATCACGAACAGTATCTGTCAAAGTAGTAGTGATTGAAGATACAGACTTGTCATCGCTCTCCTTGAAGAACATGTTGTCTGCAAGAGTCACGGTGATCTTGACACTAAGGGTCTTGGGGACAAGGACCTTGTAAGATCCGTTGGTGCCTACTGCGAAGTATGCGACCTTAGTTCCAGAATCGTCGGATACCGCGACATCCAAGTACTCTGCAGAGATTCCGTCCCATTTGACGGATGGATCGATGACATCAGCTGCGACCATGGAGATGTCGAAAGTTGTGTCGGTGTTACCTGCTGCAAGAGTACCGACGTATGCCTCGGAAGTACCGTTGGTGGCATACACGACAAGGTCGGAAACAGGCACATCGTAGAATGTGAACGATCCGTCCTTTTCTGCAGCGACCTCGAACATTGCTCCACCACGTGCCATATCGAAGAGAGTAACAGTTCCAGAAACTGCGGTTCCGGCTGCATTCTTGAGTGTACCGGAAACATCCCTCATCTCGACAGGAGTGATGGTGGGGAAGGATGACCAACTGGAAACATCACTAGCAGCGTGATACAGCTTTCCATCCTTAACGTATGATACAGTGTAAGTGGTCTTTCCAAACTCAGAGACAGGGAGTGTGACCTTTGCACCGGTTGCACCGAGTACAGAGATCCTGTACACATCGTTGACGAAGGATACGACACAGCCGTTGACGTCAGCGGGCAGTGCGATGGTCTTACCCTTGGAGACATCGAGAGTCTTGGAGCTGCTGGAGGAAACGGAGATCGAGGGGCTCTCGAAGTACACATCGTCCGCAGAGACGATGTAGTCTCCCTTGGGAACGTTGATCACATACTTTCCATCAGTGCCCTTAGGGAATGTTCCTGTAAATGCATCTCCAGTAACGGTGATGCTGGGAACATTGAGGTCGGTCTTCTTGAACTCGTCCCTCAGAGTGATGGTGTACTCGAAGGTGTCGACGTAGAAGATGACATCCTGGGTTGCCTGGAGGGAAGTGGTGAAACTTCCGGAGTAGACCTTAGTGTCTCCTTTCTTGATC
>JAFVZR010000073.1 GCA_017508065.1 Candidatus Methanomethylophilaceae archaeon | reverse complement strand
GTTCTCATCTACGCTGCCATAGGTATGCGTGGAAACATATTCGGTGCCATGGGCAGCCGCCTGGGTACTGCGATGCATGTGGGTACGTTCCATATGAATTTCAAAAAGGGAGGGGTCCTGAGATCCAACATCGAATCCGCAATGGCACTCACACTCATAATGTCCATCCTGATGGCTGTTATCGGCTGGGTCATTGTAGCACTGGTCTTCGGAAATTCATATGACTTCCTCAAGTTCATCTTCATCTCCACATTCGGAGGTGTGTTGGCAGGCGCATTGGTTCTCATTGTCAATCTGGGTATTGTATATCTAGGATCCAAGAGAGGATGGGATGTGGACAACATCACCGCACCCCTCATCGCTGCAGCAGGGGATGTCATCACCGTCCCAATGATCTACATCGCAGCTATGCTGGCACATGAAATGTTACCCACAAAGGTCACATGGGTGCTCACAGGACTCCTCGTTGCGTTCACGGTATACCTCACAGTACGTATCCTCACCAGGAAATCCAAGAGGAAGAGAAAGATCAACGAGGCCAAGAGGATCATCGTACAATCCTTGCCCGTCCTCCTTGGATGCGTATTCCTGGAGCTCATAACAGGGTTGCTCATAGAGAGCGAGAAGACCAAACTCATAGAACATGCGGTACTGATGCTGATGCTTACCGCATTCCTCAATGAGGGTAACGCATTATCGGGTATGCTCACATCAAGACTCAGTTCCATGCTTCACATCGGTACCCTGCCGAGGAAGCGTTTCCCCCCAATGGAAGCGGGTGAGAACTTCGGCATAATGTACTTCCTCGCAACCATCACCTTCCTGTACATCATGACCATCGCATTCATCGTCGAACCCAACGATGTGTCATATCTGGTACTGTTAGCAATAGTTCTGATCTCCGGATTGGCGATCACCACAGTCATAAACTTCCTTTCATACTATGTGGCACTTGCCGCCCTGAAATTCGGATTGGACCCGGACGACCACTGCATCCCCATCACATCGTCCATCATGGACGTGGTCAGTACCGTCATCCTCATGAGTGTCATCATGCTCTTCATCTGACGACTCTTAATACGCGCGCAGGCGCAAGTCTATTATTATGTTAAACGATACCTAGCGCAATTAACCAAGAGGTATCGAAATGATCGACAGAAATGAGATTCTGGCAAACCTTGAGAGATACGATCTCAAGAAAGCTAAGATCGGTGTCGTCGGATCACACTCCGGTCTCGACACCTGTGATGGTGCCACCTCCGAAGGTTTCCGCACCGTCGCAATCTGCCAGGACGGCAGGGAGAAGACATTCAACAACTACTTCAAGACTCTGCGCAACGCAGACGGAACCGTCCGCCGCGGAGTCGTGGATGAGACCATCATCCTCAACAAGTACGCTGACGTCATGAACCCCGACGTGCAGGAGAGACTCATCAAGGATAACATCCTGTTCATCCCCAACAGATCCTTCGTCTCCTACAGTGGAATCGATGCTGTCGAGAACGACTTCAAGGTCCCCCTCGTCGGAAGCAGGAACCTCCTCAGGTCCGAGGAGCGCGGAGACGAGAGAGATTACTACTGGATCCTCGAGAAAGCAGGACTGCCAGCACCCAAGAAGGTCGAGAGGCCAGAGGACATCGATGGCCTGACCATCATCAAGGTCCACCACAAACAGAAGAAACTCGAGAGAGGATTCTTCACCGCAGTCTCCTACGATCAGTTCGTTCAGAAATCCAACGACCTCATCAAGCAGGGCGTCATCGAGGAGAACTTCCTCGAGTCCGCAAGGATGGAGCAGTACATCATCGGCCCCGTGTTCAACCTCGACTTCTTCCGCTCCCCTCTCGAGGAGAAAGGAGAGCAGCTCGAACTCCTCGGTATCGACTGGAGGTTCGAGTCCTCCCTCGACGGATACTGCAGGCTTCCCGGAAAGCAGCAGGTCGAGCTCGAGGAGGCTGGAATCATGCCCGAGTACACAGTCTGCGGTCACAACTCCGCAACCCTCAGGGAATCCCTCCTTGACAAGGCGTTCGCACTCGCGGAGAAGTATGTCAAGGCAGCAGAGAAGTACTATGACCCAGGAATCATCGGACCCTTCTGCCTCCAGACTTGCGTGGACAAGGACCTCAACTTCTACATCTACGATGTCGCACCCCGTATCGGTGGAGGAACCAACATCCACATGGCAGTAGGACACCCCTACGGAAACGCCCTCTGGAGAAGGGAGATGTCCACTGGAAGAAGGCTCGCCATGGAGATCAGAAGAGCTATCGACGAAGAACGTGTCGACGAGATCGTTACGTGAGGTGCCAGATTTGACCTCTTGCAAGAAGATCATTGGAGTCTTTGCAGTATTCGTCTGCCTGATGTCCTTCGGATTCATCGGTGCGGATGCAGATGCTGCAGGAGCAGATTTCGGAACCAAGACCATCACCTATGATGGGTTCACCGACAACGATGACGGAGAACTCACTGCATACATCTCCAACAGCGATGCCAATGATGTTGTGGTCAAACTCGTCGTCAAGGACCTCGACGGAAACCAGAAGGCATCCACGGAGGCCACCATCGCCGCCAATGCAGTCAATCAGGAAGTCTCAGTCAGCTTCGGATATGACTCCGACGGTACCAAGTATGTGAAGGTCTACCTCTACGATGCCAACGGAACCGAGATCTCCGTATCCGGACCCCACGACATCGAGGTCGAGCACTCCATCTGGAAGGACTGGGTCACTTACCTCGTAGTTGTGATCATCGTCATTGCGATCATTATCATCGCATACTTCTACATCCGCGGAGCACCCGACAGGGCAGCCAAGAAGGCAGCAACACTTGAGGGAACTTCCAAGTCTGCTCCCGCAGAGAGGACCAAATACGACGCAGGTTCCGAAAGGAAGTCCAAGCGCAAGTGAGCGCTTGGACATTCCAAACCCTTTTCCATTTTCTCAACAACTGTTGGATTATTGGGACCGTTAAATCCCCAAAAAGGATGTGTTTGACCGTTCTGGCTCATTGAAAAACCGCAGAGGGTAACCCTATGAGAAAAGATAGGTTTGCCCGCTCATGCGGGCTTGATCATGGTCTTCTTACGAAGGTCGTTGAGATCCAACAATGCGACCTCACGCCTGTCCATGAAGAATCCAAGCTTCTTGTGAAGCATGATGGAAGGGAGGTTGTCAGGCTGGATCGCGCTGTGGACGACAGTGGAACCCATCTCCATTCCGACCTCTGCGACCTTACGCAGAAGCTTGTATCCGATTCCCATGCGCCTGAAGTAACTGTGTACACCCATGTTCTCGATCCATACGAGATTCTCCACGTTGTACACATGATGGAGCATCTGGGCAAAGATGAAGCCCATGATCTCCCCATCCTCCTCCGCCACGAAGCTCAATCCGGAATCGATGTACAATTGGTAGGAACCCCTGCAACTCGCACCGAGCCCATCCTTCCAATCGGATGGGAGGTCCTCCCACTTGTTCTCGAGAGTCCTGGAGAAATACTCCTTGATGCACTCCATCTCCAGATCGCGGACCTTGACGAGATCCTTGAGCTTCATGGGGCGGATTTCCATCTTACATCTCCTCCGGAGCTGCAAGTCCCATCGTGTTCAGGACGTTCCTGAGGACAATCCTGGTACAGTCGACGAGCGTGATACGTGCATCCCTGGACTCACCGGACGTGAGGACAGGAACGGCCGCATAGAACTGGTTGAATGCGGATGCGACCTCGTGTGCGTATGCAGGCAGGAGGTGGATACGCCTGTCCTCTGCTGCGGATCTGATGACCTCGGGCAATTTTGACAGTACCTTGACCAACTTGATCTCTACAGCATCGGTGAGCTTGGAAGCATCCACGACCTGCTGGTACTCTCCGGCCTTCTTGAGCATGCTGCATGCCCTTCCATGTGCATACTGGACGAACGGACCACTGTTACCATCGAAGTTGAGTGCATCGCTCCAAGTGAAGACTACTGCTTCTCGGGCTGCACACGTACGATGTTGTACCTGATGGCTCCGACACCGACAGCGTTCGCGATCTCGCGCATCTTCTCCTCGGGGATGTCGGTACGCCTCT
>JAFVZR010000072.1 GCA_017508065.1 Candidatus Methanomethylophilaceae archaeon | reverse complement strand
TGCAACCACAAGGACTGCGCTTCCCCCCCCCTCACATTAAACTTGCCTGTCATATCTAAAACCTCCATACTATGGAGTCTATATGTTTACGGATGGAAAGAGGGAGATATATAGGTAACTTTGATGGAAAATATCAATCACATACACCTATAGGATATTGTTGAGGAATGAGTTGAAAACATCATTCTGGACAGGAATTTTACGATATACAGATTCTATTCGAATTCGTACAAAGTAGCTGTGCATCACCGGTCAGAACGTAAGAAAGTTGTTGTGATAATGTCGCCCATCCTTTGTAAAGGACAATACGGCAAAAAAGAAAGATTGGGATCGGACCCCCGAAGGGGCCCGGATCCTTTTTTCAGGTTTACTCCTTGAACCTGAGGAGAACAACGCAGAGGGCTGCGATGATCACGAGCATGACTGCGACTGCGACGGGGAATGCCTCGTCATCGGAATCATCCTCGATTACCTCGTGTCCGATCACCCAGTAGGAGAAGTGGTTCATGGTGATTGTGAGCACACCGTTCTCGAAGGAGGAATCGACCTTCTCGAGAACCATGAGTTCGGTGTCCATGTACCATACCGCAAGGGTGGATGCGTCCTCTCCGGGTGCAAGATCGTAGTCAACGGAGACGCTGACCTCGTTCTTACCGAAGTCGGTGATCTTGTTTCCATCGACGAAGAGCTCGAGAGAGATGACCTTCTTACCCTCGGTGAAGGGTGCGAGGTTTCCGGGGAGCTCGGTCTGCTCGACGAACTTCATGGAGACGGTAGCGGTGGTCGCACCTGCGAAGATACTCTTGGGGATGGAGACTGTGACCTCATCGTTCTTTACAACGACGTCGGTTACATTATCATTCTCAAGGTATACCTCAAGATCAATGGTGACATCCTCCTTATCGGAGCTGACCACAGGCTTCCTGTCCTCCTCATCGAAGAGTGCGGTGTAGGTCTTGGTATCTCCCTCGACATCTGCACTCCACTCGCCGGTGAACACGTAGTAGTAGTCCTCGGTTTCTGTCTTGCCAGGTACATCATCTCCATAGCCGTAATCTTTGACATCGAGGTATCCGCCGGGCTGGTTGAGGACCTCGTAGAGAACGTCTCCATCTCCATCGACCCAAACGGTGTTGTAGATGGGAAGCTTCTCCATGAATCCAAGGTATTCCTCAGCCTGTGCGATGACGTACTCCTCATTAACGATGAACTTTCCGATGAGTCCGATAAGAGCTACTTTGTCGAGTTTATCAACATCAAGGACGAATGGCTTAGCATCAGCATACATTCCGCTGACATCTACGTAGACGGTACCGGGCATCTCCTCGCAGAGCTCGTAGACGACGGTGTTGAACACAGCTACGTATGCATCCATGATCTCGGCGACGGGGATGTGCTCTCCGTCGTACATGACATCGACTCCTGCGAACGGGTTGTACAGACCTGCGAACATCACGGTTGCGAGTTCGTTGTAACCCTGGACGACTCCGGAGGTGTAGATCATTCCCTCGAAGGTTCCGAGAGCCATGTATGCGAGCCTCTCTGCAAGGAATTCGAGCAGGTCAGCGGGCATTGCGAAGTCGGGGTAGAACTCGCAGATCTTCTCGACATAAGGTGCGAGAAGGTCCTCGATATCGTTGAGGAATGCTGCTGCATCCTCTCCGATGAGTCCGGAGTAGACTCCAAAGTCAAGCTCCTCTGCACCCTCGTATGTGAGGATCTCGTTGAGAAGGAAGATGAGGTTTCCGGAATTCGCCTCGAAGAGGACGACGTTGGAGGTCTTGAGCTGATCGACGACATCCTTGATGTAGTCGTAATCGGCCTCGGTATAGTCGACCTTTCCATCGAACTCTCCTCCGGTGAGGAGTGCTGCGTAGTCCATGAGACGGAGATCACCGATCAACGCTCCAACGAGTCCTATGATGGACTCGATGTTGTTGAGATCCACATCAGGATTGAAAATTGCGGACGGGTCGCTATCGGATACGTAGAGGATATCCTCGTATGCGTAGTACTCGGAATCCGCATCGACATAGGTGCTGATCTCCTCGACGATCCTAGCGACTGCCATTTCGATCGACTGGAAGGTGAAGATTGCGGTCTCATAAGCGCAGAGCACTTCGACGACGGGGTCAGCATTCAGGAGAACAAGTGCGACCTTTGCCGCATCTGCACCGGCATCTGCCAAGTCAGCGAGAGCATCTGTGGTCTCTACCCATACGGCGTAGAGTCCGATCTCGTCGAGAATTACACTGACAGGATACTCTCCGACCATATCCATAGCGGAAGCGAGGTTGGCCTCGAGCTCTGCAACAGCTCCCTCAAGGACAGCGATGGTTGCAAGGGTTCCGGGGACCTGGGATTCTGCGTAGAGTGCGAGCTCAGCGATCTTCTCCTCGATTGCGAGGATGATGCACTGTACTTTGAACTCGATCTGTTCAATGGCTGCGTCGACGAATGCCTCGAAGTCATCGATTCCGGTTTCGATAAGATAATTGTAGTTCTGAAGGATGAGTCCGACCTTCTCGGATGTAATGAGTTTATAAGCGATACCTGCAGACTCGGATCCGTCAAGAGCGAGTACTTCAAGTTCTGCTGCATACTTTGAAAGGATTTCTTCAAGACCGATGGAAGCCAGAGCCTCGGCGGGACCCATACCTGCGTCGATCTTTCCGATTGCAATGAAGACGTTGGATTTGAGTTCATCCACCATTGCCTGAAGGACCTTTACGGTCTCAAGAACCTCTGCGGTCTCTGCGAGAACGGAGTTCTTGAGTTCATCGATGTGACCCTCTACGGTTGCGATGAATTCATCGATGTCTGCCTTGCAGTCCATGTAGATGCCTTCGAGATACTTCTCGATGTAGGGCAGTCCGCCCTCGAGATACAGCTCATAGATCTTGCGCCAACCCTCATTCTCCTCATCCACTGAATCGTATGCGGCCTTTACGGACTCAAAGATGTAGCTGTGACCTTCTGCACATGGGTGAGACATCAATGCTTCGGCTTCAATCAGATAGAAATTCATCCAGATCATCGTGAGTTCGTTCTTATCGAACTCGACGGTCATCAACTCCCATACCTCATCCTCGACTTCGACATATCCTTCAACAATACAGCCATTATCGGTTACTGTAACATCACCATTGGCCATTATCGCTGCAATAGCAATACCTGCCTTAGCGGAGATAGCATCAATAGCATCGTCGAATCCATTTTCAAACTGTGTGAAATATCCGAAATCCATAGCATTGGACTGGAACACACATTTCAGGAAAGTGTTCAGACCAGGTGCACTATCATATACCATATTAAGGAATGCAAATGGATACTCTGATGCACCATTCTCCCAAATGGTAGTTGCAAAGATTGCTCCCCTCTTGGAGTCAAGAGAAACATCCTCTGAACTCTCGCTGGTAGCGATCTCCGTTCCATAGAGGAGAGGAGTTCCATCCACCTCTGCCTGAGTGATGTAGACGGAGTAGGGTGAGATGTACTTGGTATATGTGTTAACGGCATCGAGGACCAATCCGTACAGTCCACCAAGCGGAACTCTGATGTCGCCATATATGACATCGATTCCTGCAAAGGTGTTGTATGCATCCACTACAATGACGTCTGCATCATATCCATTCTTGTTGTTCTTAAAGATGTACTCCATGTTCTTATCGAAATTTGTACAATATTCAAGAATGACGAATGTGATGGTATCGGAAAGCATTTCCACCAACTTGAGTGGGAGCTCCATAGCAGATTTGTCGATCTCAGCGATCTCCAACAAGTCGTAGACCATATTCTTGACATACTCCCTGATAGTGTCCTTTGCCTCGATCAGTTCATCATCGAGATAGAGATAGTATGAAAGATCCCCGTTCTCTTCACCTGCCATAAAATGCATCATTGTAGCACTAAGATCATATCCAAAATCATAATGGAAATTATACGTGATCAGGTCTGCCTTTGCAATCATATCGCGATAGTACTTCTTCAGACCATCCATGTCCCTGATTCCATACTTCTCTCCATAGACCTTATAGATCAGGTCGAGGGCCTCACTGTCTCCTCCAAGCCTATCTTCGATGTTATAATCATCATCGATGAAACCATCGTAGAGAAGGGACCTGAGCTCGGTACTGCGCATACCGCTCACTGCGAGCATGTAGTCCTCATTGACGATATATCCGAGTTCTTCCTCAAGATACTCTTTCATAAGGGTCGGATATGCATCCACAGGCGTCTTCAGGAATCCATAATAGTTGTGTGTAGCCTCATTATCGATGACTACGTTTCCATCAACAACCTCATTGTAATTGAATTTCGTTGCATCAGGATAATAATCCGCCATTCCAAATCCATTAACCATGGAATCTCCGAGGGCGACATATGTGAAGTTTGGTTCATCACCATCTTCTGCGAAGAAACCCTCCTCGTTCCAATTCACAATGGCAGGACTGAGGACGCACAGCAGCATGCAAGCAGCTACCAGTACGGCCATGGTCTTGCCTCTCACTCCTTTAATCGTACTCATCATACGCACCTCCGCCTAAAACAGGCGCAGTATTGTACGATGAATATTCTTTGTTCTATATATTAATTATAAGAGAGCCTTAGACAATCGTCGAAAACATCATCGTACGATGGGATACCATCGACTTTGACCCATCGATCACATCACATACAGAGGCGGAAGTAGCTACCAACTATCTGGATAATGAGCGAAATCTGTTAGATATGCAAATAAAGGAATGAAAACGAATTGTTCTGAACATATGAGTCGCAGTGTTGACCTTTCACTTCGACCATCGTCGAATGACAGGGTCGAAATAGAATAATAAAAAAGGTCGACCCAGATCCGACTTTCGAAGGATCTGGGTCTATATCGGTTTTACTTCTTCAGCCTGAGCAGAGAGATACAGAGTCCGGCAACGACCAAGAGGAGGACCGCGACCGCAACGGGGAACGCGTCGTCCTCTTCGTCATCGACTACCTCATGACCAATGACCCAGTAGGAGAAGTGATCCATGGTGATGACGAGCTTTCCGTCAACGTACTCGGACTCAACCTTGTCGAGAGTCATGGTATCCTCGTTCATGTACCAGACAGCAAGAGTGGATGCGTCCTCTCCCTCTGCGAGCGCATAATCGACGGAGACCGTGATCTCGTTCTCACCGAAGTCGGAGGTCTTCACGCCATCGAGGAACAACTCGAGGGAGATGACCTTCTTGCCCTCGGTGAATACGAGGAGACTTCCGGGAAGGTCCTTCTGCTCGACGACCTTCATGGTGACGACCGCTGTCTCGCATCCCTCGATGACGTCCCTTGGGATGGACACGGATATGGCATCGTTCTTGACGACGACATCGGTGACCTCGGGATCCTTGAGGATGGTTCCCACATCCACGGTGGCCTCGGTTCCCTCGACCTCGGTGGTAGGCTTCAGGGGAATGGCGTTGAAGTCCGCGATGTAGGACAGGTCGTGACCGTCCTCTACGGAGGTCCAGGTTCCCTTGAACTCGTAGCGGTAGTCCGCATCCTTGTCCTTCTTGGGAACGTCCTCTCCATAGACGTATGCATCTGAGTCAGCGTTCTTGTCGAGAGTCTTGGGGACCTCGAACAGGAGTTTACCGTTTCCGTCATACCAGTAGGTGTTGTAGACGGGGAGCTCGACCATGGAGTCCATGATCTCGAATGCGCTGTTCTCGATGTACTCTCCGTCCATGGTGACCCTCAGGAGAATCGAGAAGATCGCTTCCATGGAGGGGTTGACCTCCTCCGTCTCACCAACGAGTGCGGATGGATCGATCTCGGCGATATCGATCACGAGATCGGCGGGTGTGAATGTGCCAGCGTATCCGGTCACATCGACATAGACAGTTGCGTCCATGGCCATGCACATCTCGTTGATGGCATAGTTGGAGAGGTTGACATAGAGGTCCATGATCTTTCCGATAGGTACGACCACGTCCCCGGCAACGACGGTGACGCCGCTGAGGGGGTTGTAGAGACCTGCGTAGAACACCGTTGCGAGGGGGTTGATCGCCTTGACGGCGGCATCGAGCTCCACCATTCCCTGGTACATGGAGACCTGGGAGTAGATCAGCCTCTCGATGGTGAAGATGAGGGGATCGAGGTTCTGGAAGAGACTCAATCCCTTCTGCTTCAGGGAGTCGATGTAGTCGACGATGATGTCCCCGAGGTTGGCATAGATGAACTGGATGACCTCCTGGTGCTCCGCATAGAACTTCTGCATCTCAGCATCCATGGTCTGGACGGCTGTAGCGACGATCGCTCCGAAGTAATCGGGATGCCACATGATGAACTCGTTGATGAGAGGGTCCACCTCAGTGGCCAGGAAATTGATGAACATGCTTACATCCTCAGGATACTGCTGGTACAGTTCTCTAAGGATCGGCATGAGCTCTTCCACAGCTGACACAAAAAGGTAGTATGCAACCATATCGTGATTTTCAGCGAAGCACACGTACTTCTCGAAGACCATCATCTGGAATGCCTGGATGAACATCTCCACATCGGTGGAGACCTTATAGATCTCAGCGATCGCAGCGAGGAACTCCGCCTTGACCGCATCCAATGCAGCGGACATCTCTCCACCGATGAGAGCAGAGTACTGGAAGTAATCTAGCTCATACTCGGGATCCATGAAGTAGGACATGAACTCGTTCGCAAGGAACATGAGGTTTCCGGAGTTGACCTCTGCGAGGATAGCGTTGGAATCCTCGAGTGCGGCGATGATCTCCTTGGCTTCGTCGCTCTCGGGATTCTGAAGTGCGAAGGCGATGTCCACGGTACGTGCGGACTCGATACCGAGGTCCTCACTCGTGAGGTTCATGAAGTCGCCCTCGTAGTATCCGTAATCTATTCCCTCGAATCCATCGATACAATCGATGATACGGTCGAAGACGTACACATGTCCCTCGACGGTGGGATGGGACATGACCGCACCGGACTGCATGACGTAGAAGTTCATCCAGAGCATGGCGAGATCACCCTTGGTGAAGGTGATCGGATCTCCAAGAATAGAATAGACGGTACAGGAACCGTCCTCCTCGTTGTACGTGACCTCTCCGGTAAGGAGATATCCAGGATATTTCGATGGATCCTCCATATTGGGGAACAACTTGGGAACGGATTCACTAAGCATTGCCTCTGCCTTTGCGAACTCAGTGGTGAAGTATACATAATCAAGATCGGTGGAACTGAATACGATCTTCAAGAACTTCGTAAGGTTACCAGAGGCCACATTCGGTGTGATATGCTTGTTTCCAAATTCATCAAAGTAGTATCCGTCAAGGGTATCATAGACATATGCCAAAGAAGGATCGCTGTGAGGATCGTCACCGATTGTATCGTAGAGTGCTTTGATAAATACTGCTTTATCCTCTGCACTGAGATCGGGATTCTCTAGATCGACATTCTTAAACTTGTCTGTGAACAGAACGGGATACTCATCAATGGATGCATGGTACGTTCCTATGGAGTACTTGGAGAGGTACTTCGCATAGATGTTGGAAAGTTCAAGAACGAATCCATAGATGTCTCCGAGAGGCACCTTGATATCTCCAACGACCATCTGCATACCCTTGAAAGTATTGTAACTGTCAACAACGATGATATCCACACCGGGATTCAATTCATAGATCATCTCCATGTTCTTATCGAAGTTGATACAGTAACTGAGGGTGACGTATGCTAGACCCTTTACGATTCCAGTAACGAAATCGATCATACCTGACCAGGCAGAAAGATCGATTCCTTTCTCATCGAGTAGTGCATTAACGTATCCGGAGATCATCTCTTCATACTGCCTGAACAATTCAAGATATTCTTGATCGATGTAGGGGGAGAAATCAATCTCCTCAACCGCACCATCCTCGATGAAAGACATTATGACATCCTGAGTCAGAGTGTATCCAAAATCATAGTGGAAACAGTACGAAATTAGGTCTGCATCCGAGATATTGTCTATATAATACTCCCTAAGGCCCTCAACATTCTGAGTGTATCCATCAGGAAGGGCTTCTACAGTTTCGTTGAATGCACCACTTGAATCGTTTATGAGACCCTGCGTGTACTCATCACCGATGAAAGTAGGATCGAGGATGGCCCTGAGCTCAGCACTACGCATAGCACTCACTCCAAGCTGTATAAGGTCTACAGGAACACCCTTCTCTTCCTCGATATATTCTTTCAACATCCAGGGGAACGCGTGTTCAACCTCTCTGGTCAGACCATTCCAATTATCCTCGGCGTTCGGATAATAACCGAACATACCGAAACCGTTCACCATAGAGTCTCCCAAAGCGACATAGTTGACGACCTCCACATCGTCAGCTGAATCGGCAAAGGAATCCTCCTCATTCCAATTCACGATGGCAGGGCTGAGAACGCACAGCAACATGCAAGCTGCTACCAATGCGGCCATGGCCTTGCCTTTCATTCCAATACCCGTATTCATCATACGCACCTCCGCCATAAGGCGTAGTATTGTAATAGGAATTGTCTTAATCCTATATATTTATTATAAGCACTATAAGACAATTGTCGAAGACATACTCGTACAATATCTAGGTTGACGCGGCCGACCCATTACAGTCCAGACATGAAAAGTGACACGAATCGATATCGATCGATGTCAATCGACACCTGTCGTTCGCTGTCACCGTCATCTCGCACATGGAACCCGGGCATTCCGACGGTACCATCGATGAAATGTCTCAATGGACATCTGATAAATGAATGAAAAGGGTCCGACAGGACAGGTCCTGCCGAACCCTGAATTGGGGTTTACTCGTCGTAATTCAACGTGGTGTAGTCGAAGGTACGATAGAGGTCTTCCAACGCACGGAAGTCGTTCTTTCCCATCGCGGTCAAGGGGATCTCGTCGATGGCGATGACACCGACGGGCCTTCCGCGTTCCTCCGCATGGGTGTTGCAGTACTGGAAGATCTTCCTGCATGCGACATCCGCATCGACACCCTCGGCAAGCTCGATGATGACGAGGGGGTAGTGTCCCTGACCGTGTCCCCTGTCCTTGACACCGATGACAGCGCAGTTGCGGACGTCCTCGAAGGCGTTGATCATACTCTCGAGGTTCACGGGGAAGACCTTGTGTCCGTCGAAACGGGTGATCATGCGCTTGATACGTCCCTTGATGAACAGGAACCCATCCTCATCGATAAGACCCAGATCACCGGAATGGATCCATACTCTGCCATCTGCGTGCTTCCTCATGACGTTCTCGGTCTCGGCAGGGTTGTTCCAGTATCCCTTCATCATGGAGGGCCCGGTGACACAGACCTCTCCCACCTGGTTGTAATCCAACTCCTCCTGGGTATCGGGATCGAAGATTCCGACGACAGTGGTGGGGGACGGGATTCCGACGCTACCGGCCTTGTTGATACCGTTGGCACAGAAGGTCGCCGCTGCGGACAGCTCGGACACTCCGTATCCCTGTGCCAGAGGGTACTTGATGTTGTGCTCCTCCATGAACCTGGCGAGCTTGAGCTCAAGACCCTCGTTCATGGTGTCTCCTCCGGATCCCAACGTGATCAGGAAGGAAAGGTCCTGGTTGACCATCTCCTTACTGTCCATGAGCATCTCGTAGAACGCGGGAGTACTGATCATGTGGTTGGGCCTGAACTTCTTCACCAGTGCTCCGAACTCGAGGGGATCGAACTTGGGGATGGTGACGAGCTCGAGGGTCATACAGAGCGGCATGTGGAGTCCGCATACCAATCCGTAGGACGAGAACACGGGGATGATTCCGAGGAACCTGTCCCCGACATTGTACTCCAGACCCCAGTTCTTGAAGTTCTCTGCGACCGCGTTCATGGAGTCGTTGGTGATCATGACACCTTTGGGGAATCCGGTGGTTCCTCCGGTGTAGGTGATGGCCACGACCCTGTCGCCCTGATAGGGGGCGGCCTCCACATGCTTGTCCCTCTTGCCCTTGGCGAGGAACTCGGTCCACTTGACGATCTTTCCGCCATAAGGGACGTTCAGCTTCAACCTGCGGTTCATGACCATCCTGGTCAGAAGCGGCATGGAACGGGTGGTGGGCAGGATGAGGAAGAGGTCCTGATCCAACTCGTCGAGGATTGGCTCGACCTTCGAGAACATGACGTCGAGGATCATGGTGATCCTTGAACCGGACTGTTTGACCATCCTCTTGATGCTGTCCACGTCCATCCTTGGATCGATGGTGTTGGTGGTGGCACCAAGTCTGTTCAATGCGTAGATAGATGTAAGATACTCGGGGACTCCGACCGCGATGGCGGAGACGAGGTCACCCTCCTTGACACCGACGGCATCGAATGCGTCGGAGTACTTCACGATGTTCAGGAACAGTTCCCTGTACTTGATGGTGGTTCCATAGTAGTGTATGGCGTTTCCACCGAGATTGTTCATATTGCTTGCTTTAAGGTAATCGAATGCGGTGCACCTCGCGATATCCACATCGACCGCTCCCTCAGGGAGGTATTTCTTCCATACCTTCTCCTGAGAAGGCTTGATATTGTTGTTCTCTGTCATTTGTACACCTCTTCTCTACCTCTTCATCCTGAGGAACACGATACAGGCACCTGCAAGGACGACAGCTCCGATCGCGATGAACAGGATCTTGTTCATGCCATCGTCGTCTTCCGGGTCTGCAGGACTCTCGTGACCGATCATCCAATAGGAGAAATGGGTGGTGTCGAAGATGATCCTGTTGGAGGATGCATCGAACCTTGCATTCTCACATTTATCCAGTATCATTTCGTTCTCGTTCATATACCATACGGTCACATCGGACATGTCCTCGCCCTCAGCGGGAACATAATCGACCGAAACGGTTACTTTATTGCCATTGAAATCGGACCTCTTCTCTCCGTCGATATGGAGTTCCAGGGAAATGACGCGTTTACCGTCGGCGAAAGACCTCATATCGTTCGGAAGGTCGTCGTGTTCCATGACCTTCAGCGAGACCTTGGCGGTCTGACCACCGTCGAGCAACGATACGGGGATCCTGATGTCCCACTTCTCGCTCTCTACGACGACGGTTTCCGAGTTGAGATCCTCGATATCGAAGATGACCTCGTCCGAACCATCCTCGACAGGGACGGAGGACTCGGGGGCGATCTCCCTCATTCCGGCAAGGATGTCCGCGACCTGCTGTTCAAGGTAGTCCGTGTTGTACACGAGCTTTCCTAACAGATTGCCATAATCCAATGAGGACCCGTCCGTGGTGATCGTGACGGGTGTGTCATCGACCGCTCCGGACATGTCTACCATCAAGGTTCCGGGCACGGACTCGCAGTACTCACCGATGATCACGTTACAGACATCGACGACCATACCGTAGACCTCACCGATATCGATGAGGGTACCGTCCATATCGAAACTGACACCGTTGAGCATGTTGTAGGCTCCTGCGAACAGGACCGTGGCACGAGGGTTATAGGATTTGACCAGGTCGTTCGCGTCCACCATGCTCTGGTAGGTCCCGAGATACGTGTACGCCAATCTGTCGATCGCGAAGAATGCGATATCGTCGATATCGTCGACGGTGGGATACTTCTCGATCAGGAACTCCATGATGGGATCCAGGTTTCCTCTGAGATCGTCCATCCAAAGCGAGACGTCCTCACCTAGGATGTCGGAGAAACGGGTGAAATCGAGATCCACAACATTTCCGGAGATGAAACTCGTAATATCCGTAATCAACATGGTGAGATTGGCTGAATCCGTCTCGAATACGATGACATCGGTCGCCTTAATTTCGGAAACCAACTTGTCAGAGGCATCATCCATGCGATCGAGATCGACACGTCCGTCGGACTCAGGACCACCGATAATCTGAACGATGTCCATCAAACGAATGATAGGGAGTAAAAAGAACTCGAACTCCTCATAGATATCCCCTCCGATGTAGAGCGGTTCCTCTGTCTGGTAGTACGAGTCGTCATCGTCCTCGTACGTGAGGAGGTCATCGATGATGTCCTCTATCGCGATGGTCACACCTAGTACGAGGTCGTAGGTCTTGACGAATCCGTCGAAGAGTCCCATCTCCATCGCTGTGACGAGAGCCTTTGCGACACCGTTGTCCATGACGTACAGCTCATCAACGACATCGTTCACGATGGAGTCCAATCCGACGGTACGGATGACGTCACTGGGCCTCTCGCCCTGTTCCAACATGAGTTTGGCCTCCGCAAGGTTGCCCTCGAGCTCGGCCCTGTAGGAACGGAGCATATCGAGCACCTCCCTTGCGCCCTCCTCGTCGATATCGTTCTGCAACATGATCTCGGAGACGTACGCTTCGATATCATCAAACAGCACCTCGGCCTTGAGCTTCAGACCCTCGTATATCTCGCACAGATACGACTCCAGGAACGGCATTCCGCCCTCGAGGTACTGCTCGTAGAACTCCAACCATCCTTCGTTGGGCTCATCCATGGTCTCGAATGCGTCCATGATGGCGTCGGTGATGGTGGTATGACCGGCCTTGTCAGGGTGAGCGAACAGTCCGCTGTTCACCATCGCACGGAGGTAGATGTGAGCTAATCCCTTCTCCCCGTCGGTGAGCGGTCTGTCCTCGGTCAAGGCTGCCTTGACCATTTCGTTGATGTTGTCGATGTTGACACCGTCGATGACGGACATGATATCGATCACAGCGAAGTTGGAGATGTCCATCAGCATCTCGGTGAGCTTGCCGTGCTCGTCAACGGTATCGTAGATGTAATCTACCGCACCCTCTGACGGGATGTCGTCGACGAGATCGGCGAGTTCGAAATGCTCGACGATGGCGGCCCTGGCATCCTTCGAAGGACGTTCTCCGACCATCAGCTCGTTGAAGAACGCATCGGGGATCGACACTGGATCCGCATGATGCACCTTGACGGCATAGGGGGAGATGTACTTCGTATAGGCGTTGATGGCCTCCAGGAACACACCGTAGATATCGCCCACGGGGATCGAGATGTCCTCGAACACGAACACGACGGAATCGATGGCGTTGCTGATATCGACGACGATGACGTTCGCATCGGGATTCAACTCGAATATGGCCTCCATGGTCCTATCATAGTTGACCACGAAAGCGATGACCGCATAGGTGAATGCGGATACTATCGCATCCACTCCGTCAACGAGCTTTCCGGACAATTCTGCATCCATTCCCTCGTCCACGAGTGCGTCGACCAGGATGGTGTTGATGCGCCCCATCGCATCGTCGAACATTCCCGCGTATTCGGAACCGAGGTACAGCTCGAGACTCACATCGATCTGCTCCTCGGACCAATCGGAGAATCCGAGTTTGGATCCGACAAGACCTGTGATGAATGTTCCTACGTCGTTGTATCCGAGGTTGTACGTGATCAGGTCCGCCTCGGAGATCATCTCTCTGTAGTATCCGGACGCGGAAGCGTACGTACCGTCGACATCCACCTTTCCGTCCTCCCTCACGATACCGTTCAACTGTTCGAGACGGTCATCGAGCTTGGTGGACCCGTAGATGTTACCGTAGATGTCCCCCGGGAAGTCCTCGTCCAGAAGCTGACGGAGTTCCGTCGTACGGAATCCGCTGACAGCAAGCTGTATGAGATTGACATCGTACATCTCGCTGAGTTCGTTCTTGACCATATTCGGGTATGCGTCGGCTACCTCCTGCAGGAATCCGGAGTAGTTGTCCCCGTTCTCAGCATAATAGCCTTCCATACCGTATCCGTTGGTCATAGAGTCCCCGATGGACACGTACGTGAAGTCAGGTTTGACGTCACCGCCTGTGGCATTGGAATCCCCATCCCAACCGATTATTGCAGGGCTAAGGGCACTGAGAAGCATACATGCGGTAAGCACGAATGCTAATGCGCCAACCCTCAAATCGCGTTGCATTTTCGCCATGCGTATAACCCTCGCTCTTTGAGTATATTATAATGGAGAACGCATGCGACTATATAGTACAGTATGCAAGATTTGTGATGACTTTACTCAGAAATCATGCCATTACAACATACTGGGTCATTTTGACCTCCATTTTCGTGGATGCGTCAAAGATATACCCAGGACCGAAAGGACAATAACACCGACGACGATGACCCTTCGAGGATGCGTCGGATGAAGATAACCTTAGGCTGATCCGTGATGAACCCTATGAGTGCTGACGACCCCTCACCCATTACGCATCAGGTTTGGTGTATCTGAAGAAGTCGGAGAGTTTCATGCCCTCCTCCCAATTCATTATGTAGTTACCACTGGGACCTTTGGACAGCTTAGGTATACGGCGTTGCAACAACCCCGCGGAACCCTTCAGTTCGAAATCGCATGGGATGCAGAACAGCCTCCACGGATCCCCTTTGACGGAGTTACCGCTCTTCTTCAGTCTCATCGCATATATCGGCAGGATCTTGGATTTGGAACACTCCTGCAACATCCAATCGGCCTGCTCGCCCAATCTCACACTCCTGCTGAAGTGGAGGATGTGGTCGGCGGAGCTCTTCACCTCTATTGGGAAGGAGAAGTCCCACCTCAGGGCTATCAGATCCACCCCGTGCGAACCGGCCGCCCTCACGACCATGAACGGCGTGTCCTTCATGGACAGATAACTCTCCTTCTCCTCTTCGGAACAGGTCTTGATCATCTTCTCTATGACCTTCTCGTCACCGGAGAGAATGGCCTTGAGTTCCCGCTCATAAAGGTCGCCGTTGGTGGACATCACGAAAACATCCTACGGACGGTATATATAGTTAAGAGGGGGAGGTCACCGAAAAAATCCGAAAAAATTGTGCCAGATATGTAAGAATCGGTTGTGGGGTGTGAACCCCACATATTGAAGTTTTCAAGGTGCCAGTCTGGCAGGATCCCTGGGGAAGAGGATGGCTTCTCTGATGTTGGAGAGGTCCAACATCTTAACGAGCAACCTCTCGATTCCGATTCCCCATCCGCCGTGTGGAGGCATACCATACTTGAATGCGTCGAGGTAGAATCCGAAGTCCTCGGGATTGAGTCCTTTCTTCTCCATCCTTGCGACGAGCTTCTCGTACCTGTGCTCCCTCTGTCCTCCGGAGGAGATCTCCTGACCGCGATAGTCGAGGTCGAAGGAGTAGGAGTATGAGGTTCCGTCCTTCTCCATGATGTAGAAGGGCTTCGCCTCCTCGGGGTACTCTGCGATGAAGTAGAGGTCGCATCCCTTTGCGGCCATGTGGTCCCCGACAATCTTCTCTCCGTCGGTTCCGAGGTCGTCTCCGTCCTTGAGGTCGAGTCCGCCGTCGTTGACGATCTTGAGACACTCGCTATAGGTGAGGATGGGGTAAGGGCGTGCGGGGACGTTGATCTCCTTTCCGAGGAGTGCCAGCTGCTTCGCTCCCATCTCCTTGAGTCCAGTGAGCACGTGGTCGATGATCTCCTCGATCATGGCCATGACCTGCTCCTCGTTCTCGATCCAGCTCATCTCACCGTCGAAGGAGATGAACTCGGTCACGTGACGGTTGGTGTTGGAGTTCTCCGCACGGAATGCGGGTCCGATCTCGAATACCCTGTCCAATCCGGTGGACATGAGGATCTGCTTGTAGAGCTGAGGGGACTGTGCCAGGTATGCGTCCTTCTCGAAGTACTTGACCTTGAAGAGCTCCGCTCCGCCCTCTGCACCTGCGGCACCGATCTTGGGGGTGTAAACCTGTGTGAATCCGTTGTTGCGGACCGCCTCCTCGATGAGCTCCACCATCATGGACTTGAGCTCGAAGATGGCCTTGACCTCGGGCTTCCTGACATCCATGAACCTGTTGTTGAGACGGGTATCGAGTTCGGCACTGACCTTATCGATGACTCCGAGAGGGAGGGGGACGGCAGCCTCGGACTCGAGGACGAAGGACTGGGGGATGACCTCCACTCCGAGCTCGGTCTGATTGCTCTCCTTACCCTCTCCGACGACGGAGATGACGGACTCCCTGCTGAGCTTGGTGATGGATCCGAAGAGTTCGGGATCGATCTTC
>JAFVZR010000071.1 GCA_017508065.1 Candidatus Methanomethylophilaceae archaeon | reverse complement strand
GGATGATGCCATGACTCCGCCCTTCTTGACCTGGTCATTAAGGATGGCCAATGCTGCGGTAGTGCCCGGTGCTCCTACACGTTCCAATCCCATTCCTTGGAGGATGTCGGCGATACTGTCACCGATGGCCGGGGTTGGTGCGAGTGAGAGGTCCAGTATTCCAAATGGAATGCCCAATCTTTCAGATGCATCCTTTCCTACCAGTTGTCCGATCCTTGTGACCTTGAACGCAGTCTTTTTGATGGTTTCACAAAGAACTTCAAAGTTCTCTCCACGTACCTTTTCTACCGCAGTTTTGACCACTCCTGGTCCGCTGACACCAACATTCAAAACAGCGTCTCCTTCGGTGACGCCGTGGAACGCACCTGCCATGAATGGATTATCATCGGCAGGATTGCAGAAAACCACTAATTTGGCACATCCAAGGGAATCGTTGTCCTTGGTGTATTCTGCTGTCCTCTTGATGACGTCTCCCATCATCTGTACGGCATCCATGTTGATTCCGGCACGGGACGATCCTACGCTGATCGAACTGCCTACAAAATCCGTTTCATTCAATGCCTGAGGGATGGACTCTATGAGGAGCTTGTCCGCATTGGTCATGCCCTTCATGACCAAGGCCGAGTACCCTCCGATAAAGTTGATACCGATAACTTTGGCGGCACGATCAAGTGTCTTTGCGATGGATACAAAGTCCTCAGGGGTCTTACATGCGGATGATCCAACCATTGCGATGGGCGTGACGGACACTCTCTTGTTGACAATCGGTATTCCATATTCCATCCCTATCTCGTCACCGACCTTCACAAGGTCCTTGGCGAGCCCCGTGATCTTATCATATATGTTCTTGTTGAGTTGGTCAAGGTCATCGGTCATGCAACCCATGAGGTTGATTCCCATGGTGATTGTTCTGACATCCAGATTCTCGTGCTCAATCATCTTGTTGGTTTCGAGCACCTCATTCAATGTGATCATAGCCATGTTATCAGATCCTGTGCATCATATCGAAGATTTCCTCATGTTGTGCCTTGATTGAGCATCCTATCTCCTCTCCTACGGTGTTCAATCCGTTGATGAGGTCTTTGAAATTCCCTTCGAACTTCTCGATGTCCACCACCATCATCATATCGATACGGTCATCGGTGGATGTCTGGGAGATGTCAAGGATATTTATGTGGTTCTCAGCAAAGAATGTACAGATCTTCGCTATGATTCCGACCCTGTCCTTACCGGACAGTGTAACGATGATCCTGTTCATAATCAGGCCTCCGCTATGGATTCCAGTTCGTTCTGTCTTACGATGTTGACGATGCACCTGACATCCTTGGAAAGTTTGTACATCTCTTCCTTCAGTGTGTCGAACCCCTTTTTCCCGGTTTCGATATCAACAATCATGATCACGTTGATCACACCCCTTACTGTGGTCTGTGCTATGTCTATGATGTTGATTCCGTTCTCAGCAAAATAGGTGCACATCTTTGCAATGATACCTACAGTATCCATCCCTACAAGGGTGACTACGACCTTCTCCATTTATTGTTCTCTCCAATTCTTTTTGAGTATGTGGTATTCCATTGAATCCGCCAATGCTATGATCGATGCTTCGATGATGTCCGTGGAAACTCCAACGGTGGTCCATTGTTCCTTTCCGTCAGTCGATCTGATCATCACCCTTACGGGTGCTGCGGTCGCTGCTTTCTCATCCAATACGCGGACCTTATAGTCGATCAGTCTTACGTTGTTGACTTCTGGGAAGAATTT
>JAFVZR010000070.1 GCA_017508065.1 Candidatus Methanomethylophilaceae archaeon | reverse complement strand
TACACTGCTGGGTCAGTCACTATACAGTTGGGGTGTGAAATACGAATCACCAACGTTCATAGCGGTCATCGGACTTGGAGAACCGGTGTTCGGTGCGTTGCTGGGACTTATAATCCTCGGGGAGATCCCTGCCACCATGGTGCTACTTGGATCGGCAGTCGTACTTCTGGGTATGTACTTATTCTCAAGATTCACAGAAGATAACAGGTCGGAGCCCGAAGACTCCGAACCTGCATGAACGGGTTTTACCTACTCAGGATGCGACGCAACATGAGGATGATGAATCCGAGGATCCCTGCTCCGGTAGCACCTGCGATAGCAACGGTCTTTACAGGGATGTCAAAACCGTCATCCTCTACGATAGCACCTTTGAAGATGAATCTACCAGTATTGTCATTGGAATCCTTTACCAGGACATATTTGAGATTTGCAGAGGACTCAAGAGACAAAGTTGACCCCTCGGTGGATCTGGACTCCTCTCCATCTTCAGTGATAATCTTCCACTCACAACCTCCGACAACACCCTTTACGGTGAAAGATACAGGGCCATCTTCCACAGACGGCATCACTGGCACAACCGTAAGTGTGTCTCCAGACTTGTAATCGTGATTCCAATCCTCCATATACTCACCCAGATAGAACGAAGTCACACCCTCATCCATAATGTACAGTCCACACTCCCTATTGTTCTGGAATGCGTTCATTGTCCAATTGACAGATGAGACCCAGACACAATCATCGATGATCACACCCTTGTTGTGCATCGTGCTGTACCCGTTGTTGGTCATCATGGATGCCTTGATGTTCGTCGACGTGTTCAGAGTATCGACAAAATCCTTAGCCTCTGTATCCTTGATGAGGAATCTGGAATCTACGCCACGATCCGCAGCGGCCTTCATCCACCTCAAAGGAGTTTCGTTAGAAAGATCATAGAAATCCTTACCAATATCCATCTGTTCGGTGTAAATCCTATCCTCTGCAGACTCCATGTAGTACTGAAGAGCCTTGAGAGTGTTATCTGGCGACATATACATCCTCAACGAAACACCATCAAACTCCCTCTTAGTGTAAGGGAGCGAATCAACATAGTCCTCTATCTGGGTATCTGACTTCTTACCACCCCATGCGGTAACGCTTCCAACCTTCTCCGTGAAAGAACCGACATCGCTTCCGTTCCAGTCATTGGAAAAGTAGGTCTCCATATATGCGGCATATCCGGAACTGGTAACGACTGCCCCCCAACCTCTGTTTCCTTTGTTGCCAGCATTACTGAGGTTCGTACCTGTCCAATTCTCGGAGGTGACGACTACCTTCTCCCCATCGATGATGGCGTACTTGTTGTGGACATAGGAATATCTATCATGGTCACTGTCGAAACCGATGAACGATACCTTCCCACCGGCATGCTCGATCGCAGTCAACTTCTCCAAAGGATGAGTGTAACCGAGAGGCTTGTTCTCCAAGAGCAGCTTGACATCCACGCCTGCGGAGGCCTTGTTCGCCAACAAGGAGATCATGTAATCACTCGTCATCATGTAGATGGAGATGTGAATACTGGTATCGGCTGACATCACCGCATCGAATATCGGCCTTCCATTGGCATCGGGGAACACGAACGGTTCCACGATACAATCATCGAATTGAGGCACCTCACGGAACCCATTGGAAGTATGCTCCCCAGAGGTTGCGATCCAATCGAAACGGGTGTTGGTATCGGTAGGCTCCACCCTCTTGATGGCCTGATCAGCGGTAGAACCGTCCGCTGCCGGTCCGACCCAACCTGTCGTCGGCGTTTCGATGCTACCGTACGATACCACATCGATTATAGTACCAGAACTATCCTTGAGGTAGACATTGTCACCGCCGTTGTTCAGGAACGTGGAACCGAGCGAACATGTACGTACGTCCCTTCCATCCGCACAGAACCAACTGTCGTCCACCTTTGAATTGACGAATACGGCGAACGCGCCTGCAGCCAAAGAGCCAGACAGTGAAACGTTCCTTCCGGATTTGTCGACGATCGAATATCCGTTCAATGATACGGTCGTGTTGCCATAGTTCTTGACGGATACCCCATCATAGAACTCCCCGTTCCCATCCGGTAACTTATACCCGATCTCGTAGAGCAACACCCCGTTGTTATCTACTCCTGCTGGCACTGCCTCACTCTCGAATGCCGTGAACGGCAATGCCGAGAGGAACATGACTAGCGCCACAGCTATTGCTAATGCACCCCTTCCCTTATGCATGTAACCCTATCGTATTTCCGATAAATAGGGTCTTCGATTGAGTTAAAACGGAATGAAACATGAGCAAAAATGACTACAACGGAGCGGGTTTTATTGAAAAGAGGATTGCTAAATGATTCTAAACGATTCATACGCAGTTATCCGAAAATTCATAGACGATTGTATAAAAAAAGATACAGAAATTATCCCTGTAACCACATATTGATGGAGATAGTGTCAAATATCGAAAAAATATTTCAAAAATATGGCCAAAAAGACACTAAAAATCGAGGGAATGATGTGTGACAACTGCACTTCCAAGGTGGAAGCAGCACTTTCTAAGATTCCCGGAGTCACATCCGCTGTGGCCAACTACAAGAAGGGCACGGCAACTGTGGAGTTCACCGGAGACATCCCTGATGAGACACTTGCCATGACCGTCATCGATTGTGGATTCAAGGCCAAAGTCAAACACGGATTGTTCAGATGATCGAGAGGGTCACGCTCAAAGTAAACGGCATGTCATGTGCCGCTTGTTCTGCCCGTATAGAGAAGGCCATCTCCCCCATGAAAGGCGTATCCAAGGTGGAAGCGGTATTCTCCAGCAATGTCGTATCCATAGAATACGATCCAGATATCATAAATCTGGATTCGGTCAAGATCGCGTTGGCTAAATCGGGTTACCCTGTGGCAGAGAAGAATGTGCCAGATAACAGCTGGAACCTGAAAGGGATCGCGATCTCCGCCACGCTTACCATAGTCCTTGCCATATATGCCATGGGGCCGATGTTCGGATTGGACGTGCCTTTCCATGACGATCCAGCGATATACTCCACGATACAACTGGCACTCACTGTGCCAGTGCTGTATCTCTGTAGGAAATTCTACACCAAGGGGATCAAGGCACTCCTTTCCGGAAGTCCCGTGATGGACACTCTCGTGTCCCTTGGGTCCGGAACCGCGTTCCTGTACAGTATGTACCTCACCGTCGACGCGATACTGTTCGAAGGCACTGGCACAGGCCTTTGCTACGATTCCGCGGCGATGATCCTCACACTCATATCCGTCGGAAAGTATCTCGAGTTCCGTTCCAGAATCAGAGCCGACGACGCTGTACAGAAACTGCTCGACATGGTGCCAGAGGAAACGAATGTCATCAGGGACGGGAAGGAAGTCCGTATCCCCATCGACGAACTGACAGTGGGTGACTCCATAGTCGTACGCCCCGGAGAGAGGATCTCTGCGGACGGCACCGTCATCGACGGAAGGAGTTCCGTGGACGAATCCATGCTCACGGGGGAATCCGCACCCGTTCTGAAGGAGAAGGGTTCGCTCGCATTCACTGGAACAATGAACATCGATGGTACGATGATGGTGTCCGTGACTAAGGTGGGCGGACAGACCATGATCGCCGATATCGCCAACATGATGGAGGAGGCGAAGGCCACGAAGGCACCCATCGCGAGGATGGCCGACAAGGTCGCAGCATACTTCGTCCCCACGGTGATGATCATCGCAACTGTGTGTGCACTGCTTTGGTTCATCTCCGGCAGATCATTGGCATTCTCGCTGAACATCGCGATTTCGGTCCTTGTGATATCATGCCCATGTGCCCTAGGTCTCGCCACACCTCTTGCTATAACAGTGGGGTCGGGGAGGACCGCCGAACACGGGATTCTGTTCAGGAATGCGGCATCCCTTGAGAAGGTCGGAAGGGCGGACTCCGTGATCCTAGACAAGACAGGTACGCTCACATATGGGCAACCGGAAGTCGTCGGATACACGGGGCCTGCGGAATTGCTCCCCATCATCGGTGCTGGCGAATCTATGTCCGAGCACCCTATAGGAAAGGCCATCGTCAGATATTGCGAAGAAAACGACAAACTCGCAATCAATGTCGATGATTTTGAGTATACAGTAGGAAAGGGGATCTCCTTCACCAATGAAGGCAGAAGGTTCACCGTCGGTTCCGCGGACCTGTACAACGGAACAAATTCGGACGACCGGGGAACCATGGCCTACGTATCCGTGGATGGGGAACCGATGGGAGCATTCCACCTTTCGGACGGGATCAGGGAGGAATCGAGGAATGTCGTATCCCTCC
>JAFVZR010000069.1 GCA_017508065.1 Candidatus Methanomethylophilaceae archaeon | reverse complement strand
GTCCACACACCCTTGGATTCGGCCAATAGTACGTTCAGGCAGAAATTCGTTATTTGAGTTTATCGGGTCATTTATCGGGTCATTTATCGGGTCATTTATCGGGTCATTTATCGGTTCCCCACCACGTAAAGTATCGTCAGCCACTAGATCGAATGCTCGAAGGAACACCTGAGAAATGATACCCGATACGGAATGTGTCACGGACCCTGATGTAACCGATACCTCATATACAAAAATCCTAATCGATATTTTCCAAAGTTTTTTGAATGATGTCGACTATACATGATCGATCGAAAGGAGGCAACAACCTTATGGAGTATTCGAGAGAATCATACGTTCGCAAATTGTCCGGAAGGATCGATAACGGCCTGATAAAGGTGATCACCGGTTCCAGAAGAGCGGGCAAATCGTTCCTGATGAACAATCTGTTCTACAACAGCCTCCTCGACATGGATGTCAACGAGGATGACATATTACGCTTCGCGTTCGATTCGGACGATGATCTGGACCTTCTCTACAGCTATCTCCCCGAAGAAGAGACCAAGATCAAACAGAAGGACGGGAGCTTTCTGGTCAATTCCAGGAAATTCAGGGCATATGTGAAGGACTGGACGAAGAACAGGACACACCTCTTCCTGTTACTGGATGAGGTTCAGCTGCTCGATGGATTCATCGGCACTCTGAACGGATTCCTGGGGCGTGGCATCTATGACATCTATGTTACGGGATCCAATTCCAGATTCCTCTCCTCCGATATAGCGACAGAATTCAGGGGAAGGGGTTCTGAGATCCACGTTCTGCCTCTGTCCTTCTCGGAATACATGGAAGGTACCGATGACAGTCCCGAAACCGCATGGAGGGATTACATCGAGACCGGCGGCATACCTGTCGTCGCAAAGATGAGGGACAGATCTGAAAGAAGGACCTATCTCCGGAACCTGTGCGAACAGACATACCTGAAGGACGTCATATCCAGGAATCACATCCGCAACACTTCCGCCTTATCGGATGTGCTCGATGTGTCGGCATCCCTCATCGGCTCTTTGGTGAATCCCCGCAGGATAGCGAACACGTTCGGTACGGTGTTGGGTAAGAACATCACCGTTGACACCGTATCGGATTACATCAGGTACTTCGAAGAGGCCTTTCTCCTATCCAAGGCAAGAAGGTATGATGTCAAAGGGCGCATGTACATAGGTACCCCCTACAAGATCTACTTCGAGGACATGGGAGTACGTAATGCGAGACTGAATTTCAGACAGATAGAAGAAACCCACATCATGGAGAACATAATCTACAACGAACTCAGATTCCGTGGATTCAATGTAGATATAGGGGCCGTCAATGTGAACGAGAAGAGCGAGAGGATAGATAGGAACGGTCGCCCCATCTATGAGACCAAATCGTTGGAGGTGGACTTCATCGCGACCGCCGGCGATAACAAGTACTACATCCAATCCGCCCTGTCGTTGGACGAATCTACAAAGACCGTTCAGGAGAAGAGACCACTAAGGAACATCGACGATTCGTTCACCAAGATCGTCGTAACGAAGAACGGCCCCCACGCTTTCCGGGATGAGGACGGTATCATCACCATGGACCTGTTCGATTTCCTCCTTAGGTGGGATCCGACCGTATGAGTTGCGTACCTAAAGGAAACCGATCGAGGCGATCACCGGACATCGAAAACCAGGATGACCTGTACACCATACACAAGCATAAGTTCGGTAACTTGTCCCCCGTTCGATAACAAAAATCCTAATCGATATTTTCCAAAGTTTTTTGGTTTATATCGATTGGACATATGATGGACTCCCTCCCCCGAAACCGCCAGAAGCGATCACGACTCATAGATGTCGATATGGATCGTACGTAAGGAAGGCCGTCAGGGGTAGGGCCATCAGAGTACGCATAGTACAATCATCATGGGGGGGCCTCTTCGATCATCTCGGTCACAGGTCCGACATCCAGGGCTGATTGAACGGCATGTTGATGATCGTAAACACTATCCATACCGCAGTGAACCGCTATCTGATGACCAAAAAGGACAACGGCCTCATCGAGAAGATCGATGACAAGAGAGATTCCAGAGACAGGTCCATCGGAACATAGAACCTTGATGACCGCCTACAGGAGATTCCCTTCGACCATCTCCAGTATGATACCCATTGATCTTACATATGATTTAAGTATGATAAATGTAAAACACATCTATGGTCTATTCTATAAGGTTCTCTCCTCAAG
>JAFVZR010000006.1 GCA_017508065.1 Candidatus Methanomethylophilaceae archaeon | reverse complement strand
TTCATCGGATTCCATCGTTTTTTTTAGAATATTTTCATTTTTTCATTACATCTCTATGTAAAAAACCATTTTTCTTTCGATTTTTCAGGTAAAAAAATTTAAAAATTGTATTTTTCCTTCGAATTTGTTGCTTTTTCACCCCATTTCCTCTCGAAAATATTCTCAAAAATTTTTGCCCCCTCCGGGAAAAAGTTCCATCGGAAATGGAGGGGTAGGTCTCCCCCGTAAGTGGTTTATAGTGACCAAAATATCATGAATTCGATGTATATCGCTGTGGATGATACCGATTCTATTAGAGGGAACTGTACTACGTTCCTCGCGACCGAGATCATCCGCGAACTTTCATCGGATTTCGACCTCATTGGGAATCCTAGACTCGTAAGATTGAATCCCGCGGTTCCATGGAAGACCAGAGGAAACGGTTCCCTCATCCTTCATTTCGGAAAGGGTGCTGGCGAAAGACACCTCATCGGAAAGATCGATGGGAAGGACCTCTATTGTTATGATGAAGGTGAGGATGTTCCATACGAAAGGGAGGTCGTTCTCAAAAGGATCATCCCTCTTGTGGAATCCCTTCACGAATCCGATGCCGACCCCGGTCTGATCGTTTCCGATGAAAGACCTTCCTACGAATTCTACGAACGCGGGCTGTTCACTATCATGTCCGTTTCCGATGTGAAAGATGAGTTGGAGAGGATTGGAGCGGATACATTCACCATCGGTCGTGGAAGGGGTCTCATCGGCTCCACATGCGGTCTCGCTTGGATTCCGGAGGATTATACCTATGAGCTTCTAGCGTACCGTATGCCTGATAGATGGGGCACTCCGCGTGAAGTCGATCCTGATTCCATCCGTGACATGGACCATTTGTATCCGTCCACTTTCAACAGTTGGGAGGACAGGTTCGACAAGGTGGCCATGGTCCCTGCGACACCGTGTCCCGTTCTCTACGGTCTCAGAGGTGACGACATGCAGGATCTGATTCCCGCATCTGAAATGATACGTTCCGAAGAGATCTATCGCTGGGTCATCTTCCTCACCAATCAAGGTACGGACGATCATATCATCACCGAATACGGATCTTTGAATCCTAACGCGTCATATCTTGTGAAAGGTGTCGTCAAGGAATGTGCCAGACATATCCGCGGTGGACACACATTCATCGATATCGACACCGAGTTCGGAACCATCACATGCGGAGCGTACGAACCCTCCAAGGAGTTCAGGATGGCCTTCGACAGACTCCTTCCGGGTGATGTCGTCGAAGTCATGGGTGAATACAGGGAAGACCCGGTCACTCTGAATGTGGAGAAGTTGCATGTCATCTCCATCGTTCCCGACGTGGTGAAGGTATCGAATCCAATGTGCCAGCAGTGTGGTAAGAGGATGGAGTCCGTCGGTAAGGGGCAGGGGTACAGGTGTAAGAGGTGCCATACAAAGACCCAGTCTGCTATTTTCGAAGAGAATGTCAGGTGGATAGTCCCGGGTTGGTACGAACCACCTACCGCAGCGAGGAGACATCTTTCGAAACCGCTCAAGAGGATGGGTATGACCCAGCCTGTTGAATTCGTCAATCGTCGTATATAAAAAACGACACGCTTATATATTGCACTCTTTGTTGTGCGTTTAATTGGAAGGTGCACATATGGAAGAAGTCGTAATTGTAAGCGCAACTAGGACTGCCATAGGTAAGTATGGGAAGACACTCTCCGGAATCAAGGCTACCGATCTTGGAGCACATGTTGTCAGGGATGCACTCGTCAAGTCCGGACTCGAAGCGACCGATATCGATGAATGCATCATGGGAAATGTCATCTCCGCAGGTCTCGGACAGAACCCCGCAAGACAGGCCGCCATCGGCGCAGGACTTCCTGTGGAAATAGGATCGTTCACCGTCAATGCGGTCTGCGGTTCCGGAATGAAGGCCATGATGCTCGCAGCCGACGCCATCAAGGCAGGCGAATACGACTGTATCATGACCGGTGGAATGGAGAGCATGTCCAACGCACCATACCTCATGCCCGGTGCAAGGTTCGGGTACAAGATGAACGACCAGAAGGTGGTCGACGCCATGGTCCACGACGGACTTTGGGACATCTTCAACGATCAGCACATGGGATTCACAGGCGAGATCGTCGCGGAGAGGTTCGGAATCTCCAGGGAGGAAGCAGACCAGCTTTCCGTAGAATCCCATATCAAAGCCGCCAAGTCCATCAAGGACGGCAAGTTCAAGAAGGAGATCGTTCCGTTCACCATCCCCTCCAAGAAGGGTGATCTTGTCTTCGATACCGATGAAGGTGTCAGGGAGGATTCTTCCATGGAATCTCTTGCCAAGTTGAAGCCCGTCTTCAAGAAGGACGGGATCGTCACCGCAGCCAACTCCTCACAGCTCAGCGACGGTGCATCCGCACTCGTCGTCTGTTCCGCTTCCTTCGCGAAGGAGCACGGACTCGAACCCCTCGCATCCATCGTCGCATACGGTGAGCGCGGAGTCCAGCCCGAGTACATCATGGAGGCACCCATCCCCGCTACCAGGCATGTCCTCAAGAAGGCGGGTATGACCATCGACGATATCGATCTCTTCGAACACAACGAGGCTTTCGCGACCGCTTCCTGTGCGGTCAAGAAAGAGCTCAACATCCCCGACGAGATCTTCAACGTCAACGGCGGAGCGATCGCACTCGGACACCCCATCGGATGTTCCGGTGCACGTGTCATGACCACCCTCGTTCATGCTCTCCACGATCGTGACAAGGAGGTCGGATGCGGTACCCTCTGTCTCGGCGGCGGTAATGCCGTCACCATGATCGTACGCAAGTGGTAGGATCGAAACGCCCCTTCGGGGGCTTAATATATGGTCGATGATCCGAATCGACGGTCGTCGACCATACCTCCATATTTCATACCAAAGGGGTATATTCTCCTAGATGGTTTTCTTCACTATGCAGTTGGATGATGTCCTTCGTGTCATAGAGGATTCCAGGGACGGAATCGTCAAAGACATGTGTTCGATGATCAGAATACCCGCCATCGGCCCCTTCAACGGCGGTGTTGGCGAATGCGAAAGGGCGGATTTCATCCAAACGTTGTTGGAGGGTCATTTCGATTCCATCGAGAGGTACGATGTGGAGGACGACCAGTTCCCCGGTATCATCAGACCCAATGTTGTGGCCAGGAAACACGGTAAGAAGAACGGTACCGTTTGGATCATTTCCCATTTGGACACCGTGCTCCCCGGGGATCTGGATAAATGGGATTCCCCTCCATATGAGCCACGTGTCGACGGTGACAGGATATTCGGACTCGGCACGGAGGATAACGGGCAGTCTGTGATAGCTTCTCTATATGGTGCCAAATTCTTCGAGTCTGGCACATTGAATGGTAAATCCATCGCCCTAGCATTCGTCGCCGATGAGGAGACCAAGAGTCTCATGGGAATAGGACATCTCATCGATCTGGGTCTTTTCTCAAAGGATGATTTCATACTGGTCCCCGATTGGGGTACTCCCAACGGTTCCCTGGTGGATGTCGCGGAGAAACATCTCCTCTGGGTCAAGTTCGCGGTGTTCGGAAAGCAGACCCATGGTTCCACTCCCAACAAAGGATTGAACGCATATCGTGTGAGCTCTTTCTTCCTCGTGGACCTTCTGGAGAGACTGAAGGACCGTTATTCCAATACCAACGATATCTTCAGACCCGACGTATCCACATTCGAACCTACGAAGTCCATACAGACCGTGGGTAACATCAACACCATTCCCGGATACGACGAGTTCTATCTCGATTGCAGGATCCTCCCCGAATACGATCCTAACGAGATCATGGAGTTCATGAGGTCCGTAGCGAAGGAGCATGAGGAACGTACCGGTGCAAGGATCGAGGTATCCATAGATCAATGCACCATTTCCGGTGTACCTTCCGATGATACCACCGATGATTACAGGGAGTTCGTGGCATCCGTGAAGGATGTCCTCGGACAGGAACCCATATCCGTAGGTGTGGGTGGCGGAACATGTGCCAACTTCTTCAGGCTGGTCGGATTGAACGCGTACGTATGGCAGTGCGGCGGAGGTACCCTGCATCAGCCCAACGAGCATGTGCTCGTAAGTAACATCATCAACGACGCGAAGGTCTACGCCACCGTATTCGACAGATTGTGCATCAGATGAACAGGTCCAAACTATCCAAGGAATCCTGGATCTTCTTGACCAGTTTGTAGACCTGATATCCATCCACAAGGGAATGGTGGGCCGATACGTCGAACGCCATGGTCTTGTGTTCCGAATCCTCCATGACCTTACCCCATGTGATACGGGGTATGCTGCAGGACTCCTTGTTGGAGTGGTCGTACGGGTTGGTTATCGATGTGAAGTCCATCCAAGGAAGACATGAGATGAACACCACGTCGTTCCCGAACCCTTCGTTCATGTTCGCGATGGATGTATGAGCCTTGGTGTAATCGATGGTGTCCCTTATCTTGTTGTAGAATTCGGGATAGTCGTCGACCATCTCGACTCTGGCACTTGTGATCGACTCATCCTCCTTGATGACCACGAACCCGGGGTGGACCACGTCGTACACGACGATCTGATCTCCCAGCAAACGTGTCCTGAACTCCTCGATATCGTTCAGTTGTCTCATCACGATATAGAGGAAATCCGTAAAGAACGACATTCCTTCGTCCTTACAGCGATTCCAAAGTCTGGTTACATCCAATCTCGTGGTGATCGAGAATGATGGGTCAGAATAGTCGATGAAGGTATTGTAGGATGTCTTTCTGGGCCAGTTGTTTGGGTCAACGATCTTCATAGGCTCACCATCTGGGTCATTTATGTTTCTTCTGTTTGGATGCCAATCTCTTCCTTTTGGCATCCACTACATAGTCGTACAGGTCTAATAACATTCTGGCACAGTTCTCCTTCGAATAACTCTGTGCCTTCTCCATCGCTGCTTGTCGAATGGAATCATCGCATTCCAATGCGATATTGATCTTCTCTGCCATGTCCTCTACACCGCCGTCGAAGAGGAATCCGTCCTTTCCATCTTCGATTATGACGGAGAATGCCCTCGCATTAGGGCATACGATCGGTTTCCTACAGGCCATGGCTTCCATGATACTGAGTCCCTGGGTCTCGAATCTGGAACATGAGACGCACACGTCCGCGGAGTTATAGTATTCCGGAAGTCTGTGCTTGTCTACGAATCCTGTGAAGAACACCCTGTCCTGGAATCCGCATCCATTCACGGTGTTCTCCACATCGGCACGTGCGGGCCCGTCCCCGACGATTATCATCACAACATCGTCCGGTAACAGTGCCAGACTTCTGACTATATCATCGATGTGCTTCTCGTAGGAGATCCTTCCGACATGCATGATCACCCTCTTGTCCAGGATTCCGAGCTCATCCTTTATGGATGTACAACCCTCGATCGGTCTGAATATCTCGGTCTCAACACCGGCAGGGATGATCCCCACATGACGCGGATCCACTCCGTGCGATCTCAACTCCTCCATGATCGGCTCGGTGTGTGTTATCACAGCATCCGAATGGTTCAAAATCTCCCTGATGTAGATCCATGCCAATTTCTCCGTGGGTTCCAGTGGAAGGAACTTCGGAAGATAGAACTCCATTGTATCGGTTACCATGGTGGTCATCGTCAACACGTATGGGATCTTCATCTCATGTGCGCAGATGTATCCTTTCAACGCCATGAACGCGATTCCATATCCATGGATGACGTCCGGATCGATCTCTCTCAGGATCTCCAACTTGTTGGACGGAAGTATCGGAAGATAGTATCCCTTGTACATCGGGAAACTCACTGCCGGGAAATAGTACACACCTTCGATCCTGTGCTCCTCACCCGGGTCCGGGGCCACGATCACGACCTCATGACCCAGAGCTACGAGACTATCCCTTATGGAGTCCACTATCGTCACCACACCGTCTATGGTGGGATGGTAACTGTCGGTCACGAAGGCGATCCTCATGTTCCGTAGAATCGAATGTTCCGATAAAAGGGTATGTCTCCGACACGGCTATATACGGTCTTTCTGGTAATCCATGATATGGCAGGTATCCTCAAGGGCGACTGCGTCGCACTGACCCAGAAGGAAGGGGCTCCGTTCTATTCCAGAGGTAACTACGGTTATCCGCAATCCGGCGGAAGTTTCGAGATGGATCTCATCGAGGCCACATATCTCGTGGAATGCGACAGGTTGGAGGTCCTTTCCGATGGAAAGAAGATGACGTTCGAGGAGATATTCTGTCATTCATCATCCGTTCTGGATGATTTCGATATCAAGTACATCGTGTACAGGGACATCCGTCAGCGCGGATGCATCGTCAGGAACGAATGCGGCGAGTACGACATGACCATGTACGAGAGGGGAAAGAACATCTCCAACTCCCGTCCGCAGTACTATGTCCGTGCCGTTTCCGAGAGGACGTCCACGAACATCTCGTCATTCAAGGATCAGATCCAAGAGACCCAGAACCGTGGAAAACAGCTGTTGTACGCCGTCGTCGACGAGGAGGGCGACCTAGGTTACTACGCCATGTCCAAGGTCAATCCCCGCGGTAAGGTGCCAGCGGAGATTATCGGTACCGCAGAGGGTAGGCTCGTCCGTGACCGTGTGTTCGTATTCGAACCCGAATCCTGCGAACTCCTCAACTCCAAGGCGTTCTACGGGAAGATGATCTCCGGTGTACTTCAGCTCTCGATCATAGAGGCATGTTATCTGATGCACATCGGAGCATTGACCGTATCCGGTCCCGATGGCAGGATGGACGAATCCTCGTTGAAGGAGTACGGAAGGGCCGTTCAGGAGGAGTTCGACATGCGTCTTTCCGCATATACCGATCTGAGAGGGAGAGGATTGGTCGTCAAGGCCGGTTTCAAGTACGGAACACATTTCCGTGTCTACGAGGAATCACCGGACGATTGTCACGCACGTTATCTCATCCATTCCGTTCCCGCATCGACGATAACAATGTGGCCGGAGATCTCGAGGATCGTCAGGTTATCGATGGGTGTCAAAAAGGATATCCTGTTCTGCCGTGTGACCGACAGAACGGAATATCTGATCTTTAAGTGGGTTAGGCCGTGAGTACGATACTCACAGCTGGATCTCGATTCCGAGTTTCTCGGTGAGTTCCTTGTAGCGGTTCCTGATGGTGACCTCGGTCACTCCGGCGATGTCCGCGACCTCCCTCTGAGTCCTGCGCTCGTTGCAGAGGATCGATGAGATGTAGATCGCAGCTGCCGCGACACCGGTGGGGCCGCGTCCGGAGGTGAGTTCCTTCTCGGAAGCATCCTTGAGGATGTCCGCTGCCTTAGCCTGTACCTCTCCGGTGAGTTTCAACTCGGAGCAGAACCTCTGGACGTAGTCCTGGGGCTTGGTGGGCATCAGTTTGAGCTTGAGCTCACGGGTCATGAACCTGTAGGTACGGCCGATCTCCTTCCTGTTCACACGACTGGAGGATGCGACCTCGTCGAGGGTCCTGGGAACACCGCACTGTCTGCATGCTGCGTAGAGCGATGCCGCTACGACTCCTTCGATGGACCTTCCTCTGATCAGGTTCTTGTTGACCGCTTTCCTGTAGACCATTGCGGCGGTCTCCCTGACGTTCCTGGGAAGTCCCATTGCGGACGCCATCCTGTCAAGCTCGGACAGTGCGAACGCGAGGTTCCTCTCCGTTGCGTTGGAGACACGGATCCTTCTCTGCCATTTCCTGAGCCTGTAGAGCTGTGCTCTGTTCCTGGTGGGGATGCTCTTACCGTAGGAGTCCTTGTTCTTCCAAGAAATCTCGGTAGAAAGACCCTTATCGTGAATGGTGTAGGTCATGGGGGCACCGGTACGAGCTCTCTTCTCTCCCTGTTCTACGTCGAATGCCCTCCATTCAGGTCCGAGGTCAATCGACTGGTCATCCGTAACGCAACCGCAGTCGTTACAGACGGTCTCTCCTCTCTCGTAGTCGTGGACCAAGTGCTTGCTACCGCACTCGGGACAGACATCGAGTCCCTCAGTACCTTCTCTTTCCCTTGGCATGTGTGTTTTCTCCCTTGTAGTACGTCTTTTTGTTCAACAGACCGTTGAGGTTTCCTTTCTCCGAGGGTGCGACTGTGACGTATGGAGAGTCGACCGGTCCGAAGATCCTCCTGACGGTTCCGATGCGGCGTTCCCTGTGGTCGAAGACCGTGGCGTTGTTCGATGGAGTCGTGACTGCACGGATGACGATCTTGCCGTCGTTCGTGATAGTCTCTACCTCTCCCAAATATTCCATCAAAAAACCCCTTGAACGATACCGCTCACTTATCAAAAAGGGTATGTCATCATTTCGTATATAAAAATTAGCATCAATTATATATTACGGATGTTTGAAAGTATATAACATCTTCATCCAACACTCCATTTTAACGTTGATTTATAGTATATAAAACCAGAGTTTCCTGGGAAATCATACCGTTTTCATGCCGTTTATGGGGTTATGGACCACTCCCCCCTTGTCTATGAGTATGGCGTCGGAACGATATAACTCGTCCTCAAAACCGGATACCGAAAATAGGCCGAGTATGATCCTGAATCCCTTCAACTCGTGTACCGATTCTACGTCTGCCTGTAAGGAGCACGAAAGAGGATCCATTCCTGTATTCTCTTCTCAATATGGCCAGTTCTTCGGTTCTGCCTATGAACTCCAAGGTCATGATATCTACAAAATTATAATCCATTTGATTATAATCTAGATTATAAAAATATGTGCCAGCATATGGAATCTATGGATTATGCAATCCGTATGATGACGTGATGACTGTCGTGACAATACATATCTATCCATACGTCACTCCTCAGTGCATGATTCTTGTAACCGGCGGAGCTGGGTATATCGGCAGTCATTGTGCCATCAGGCTCATTGAGGAAGGTAAGGACATAGTCATCTTCGACAGTCTCGAACTGGGACATAAGGAAACCGTCGATACGCTGAGGTCCGTTTCGAAAGGAAGCAAGGTCGAATTCGTTCAGGGCGATCTGAAGAATCCATCCGACATCCGTTCCGTTTTCGAGAAGTACGATATCGATGCGGTGGTCCATTTCGCCGCTTATTCCCAGGTAGCGGAATCCATGAAGGACCCTCAGAAGTACTACTACAACAACGTCTACGGCACCTTGAATCTCCTTTCGGCGATGAAGGATGCGCGTGTCGGGAAGATCGTGTTCTCCTCCACCGCAGCAACATATGGCGAGCCGGAGTATGTTCCGATCGATGAGGTCCATCCTCAGATGCCCATCAATCCATACGGTAACAGCAAACTGATGGTAGAGAGGATCATGGATGATTACAGTCGCGCCTATGGACTCAGGAGTGTCAGGTTGAGATACTTCAACGTCGTTGGCGCCGACGGAAGGATTGGCGAATGGCATGTGCCAGAGACCCATCTTGTTCCCAACGTCCTAAAATCCGTCCTGTCCCCTGGGGGTGTGTTCTCCATGTTCGGTACCGACTACGATACGCGTGACGGAACCTGTGTGAGGGATTACATCGATGTTCGCGATCTGATAGATGCGCACATACTGGCACTATCTTATTTGGACAAAGGTGGCGAGACCGATTACTTCAACCTCGGTACGAACGACGGTTCCACTGTCCGCGAGGTATTCTCCGAATGTGAGGCCGTGGTAGGTTCCAAGATCCAGGTCAACGAATGTGCCAGACGTCCTGGTGATCCGGCCGTGTTGATCGCTGATAACCAGAAGGCCAAGTCAGTTCTCGGATGGGAGCCCAAGCATACTCTGAAGGAATCCGTAGAGACCGCCTGGTCCTGGGAACAGAAGTTGAATTAATACGAAGACATATGGTGGTACAATGGCACAGGTTCTTATCATAATGGGTAGCAAGAGCGACCTCCCCGTCGCAGAGAAGGCAACAGCGCTTCTCAAGAAGTTCGGAATATCCTATGATGTCGCAGTCGCATCCGCACACAGGACTCCCGCTAGGGTCGAGGACCTTGTGAAGGATTCCGAGGCGGACGTGTTCATCGCCATCGCAGGAATGTCCGCAGCACTTCCCGGAGTCGTCGCATCGTTCACCGTCAAGCCTGTTATCGGAGTTCCTGTTTCCGGAAAGATGACCATGGACGCGATCCTTTCCGTGGTCCAGATGCCCCCTGGAATCCCGGTCGCCGCAGTCGGTCTCGATAGAGGGGACAACGCAGCGATCCTCGCAGCCGAGATGCTCTCCATTACAGATCCTGAGATCGAAGAGGCTCTCAGGGCATACAGGATCGAGATGGCAGAGAAGGTCATCAAGGATTCCTACGAAGTGGTCAACGCACTCCTTTGAGGAAAAACATGGCCATATCGGCCATTTCACTAAAATTTTCTTGTATTTTTAATTCATAGAAATATGTGATAATACAATTTTCATATATTGTTCGCCAGCCCGTTTATATCCGTAATCGGTAGATTGGATTGAGAATGACGGAAGGTGATCTCATGTCGGTATACGAATTCAAGGTGAAAGGTCTCGACGGAAACGATGTGTCCTTGTCCGATTACACGGGCGATGTGTTGCTCATCATGAATTCCGCTGTAGAATCGGATTTCGCCTATCAGTACAAGGAATTGGAAAGGTTGTACGAGAAGTACAACGGCAACGGATTCGAGATCCTCGATTTCCCTTGCGACCAGTTCGGTAACGTGTTCCGTGGTACCGATGAGGAGATTCATCACCTCAGCGTCGACCGTTATGGTGTCACCTTTCCGCAATTCTCCAGAGTGGATGTGAAGGGAAAGTATGCGATTCCTCTATTCAAATGGCTTTCCCAGAACACCTACTTTGATGGATTCGGTAGAAGTCCCAGAAGTTTCCTTTTGTCCCGTGAGGTCAGGAAGCAGGACCGTAACTACAGGGATAACAGCGATGTGAAATGGGATTTCACCAAATTCCTGGTGGACCGTACCGGATATGTAGTCGACCGTTTCGAACCTACGGACATGAAAAGGTTGGAGGAGGGGATACAGAGATATCTATAGCGTTGCGAAAGACCCAGACGTACCCCGTTTTTCACCATGCTGGTATCCTTCAGCATTGCCAGCATGGTTTTTCCATGTTCGTTGACGTGCTCATCCTCTTGTATATCTGGGTCATGACTATATCCTGTGATGTGCCTCTCCATCCAGTGAGTCCATGAGACGTACGGATAGAGAGATTACTGATTTCGAGAAGATGGTTGATATCGTTCGTGATTGTGATGTCTGTCGTTTGGCCATCAACACATGCGGTGCGCCATACATCCTCCCACTGAACTTCGGAATGTCCGTTGAAGACGGTGTACTGACACTGTACTTCCATGGGGCATTGGAGGGTACGAAGTA
>JAFVZR010000068.1 GCA_017508065.1 Candidatus Methanomethylophilaceae archaeon | reverse complement strand
GAGATGGTCAACCGTCTGCAGGAGGCGATAGACCGCGGTATGTGGGACGCTTCCGATGACATGAAGCAGAAGCTCAGGGACATCCTTCTGGAAACGGAGGAGAGGATCGAGGACATCACGGATATGTAAAAATAAGAAGCCCGGGACCGGTCCAGTTCGATCCCGGGCATAAACGGTTTACCCTGATCTTTCAAGGTCCCTTGTAGGTCTCGCCGGATTTGGTGGCGATCACACTGAACTCGTGGTCGTCATCGTAGTTCGTGTCGTCATCATCTATCATGATGATATGCGGTCTGCCCTCATCCATGATGACCTTTGCATCCACATCGTATACATGTTTGATGTTCTCGGATGTAATGACGTCTGCCGGTTTTCCAAGAGCGAATATCCCTCCATCGTGCATCATGATGATGTTATCGGAGTATTTTGCGGCGATATTGATATCGTGGCTGATCATTATGACCATCATGTTCTTCTCTCTGGACAAGCGTCTCAGCATCTTTGTGATCTCGAGTTGGTACTTGATATCCAGATTGGATGTCGGTTCGTCGAGGAACATTATCCTCGGTTCCTGTGCGAGCCCTCTTGCCAACATGACCTTTTGATGTTGCCCTGCGGACAGTTCGTTGAAGTTACGGTCTGCAAGGTCCTCGATACCGATCAGACACAGCATTTCATGGACGATACGTAGGTCATCGTCCAACGTACCCCATTTGCTGTGGGGATGTCTTCCCATCAGGACTGTGTCCGTAACGGACAGGGGGAAGTTATCTACGGATGAGTAGGGCACATATCCCATGAATTTAGCAAGATCCTTGATGGATATGCCATCGACATCATATCCATTGATCGTGACAGCACCTGCGGTCGGATCAAGGATTCTGTTCATACAATGGATCAGGGTGGACTTGCCAACCCCGTTGGGGCCAAGTATGGATACGAGTTGAGCCCCTCTGATCCTTACGGATATGTCCTCCAGTACCGGGAATGTTTTTTTTCTGGATTTGTAAGCGAAATCCAGATTCTTCAATTCCACATCCAGGACAGGTTCATTCTGCAATTTGTCCACTATGGAATCTTTTTCGTTCGATCTTCTCAATGTGATAGTGCTCAATTCCACACCTTCTTTCTCTGTTTGATCAATATGTATAGGAACAGTGGCCCTCCGACCATGGAGCTGATGACTCCGACAGGGAGTCCGTTGATCCCGGAGACCTTTGCGATAGAATCGGCTACGATGAGGAACATCGCTCCGAAGGCTGCTGATGCAGGTAGCAGATATTTGTTCTTGGAGCCCACAAATATCCTTGCGATATGTGGGCCCACCAGGCCGATGAAACCTATCGTTCCGGTAAAGCTCACTACGGCAGCGGTCATGAGGGAGATGATCGTCAAGGTAACGATCCTCATCCTCTGTGCGTTGACGCCCAATGTTTTGGCATTGTTATCTCCAGTGTACATGATGTCCAGTTTCTTGTACATGGTACCCAATAACAATCCAAGTGCAGTCGTTATCACAACGATGTAGGGGAGATTGTCCCATGTGATTCTCGATAGGGATCCCACTCTCCAAGCGTAGACCTCTGCAAGGTCCTCGGCCTCGGACGTGATCATCATGTATTGAGTTATGGAGCTGAACACGTACATCATCGCGATACCCAATAGGATGATGGCAGTAGGGGAGAGTCTTTTGAATTTTGAGATCAACAATATGACTGCAACAGGGATCAGAGAGAACACGAATGCATTGGAGATCGTACTGAGATCCTCTGAAACGAATGGTAGGATGGAGAATCCGCCTATCATGCTCAGTACCGCACCGAGGAATGCGCCGGATGACACTCCAACGGTATACGGGTCCGCAAGAGGATTGTGCATGACATTCTGCATGATTGCTCCTCCGATTGCAAGACTGGCGCCTACGAACAACGCACCAATGGCTCTCGGAAGACGCACATCCCACACGTACAGGTCGCTTGTTTTGTCGGTAACGGAGTCGCGAAGGTGATCTATCATCACCATGATCGCATCTGGAACGGATATCTCATACACGCCCATTCCTAAGGTGACCATCAATGCCATCGATGCTACGATCAAGGATACGATCGGGAACATCCATTTCTTTTTGGATGCCCTATAGTACAATCTATTGAACTCTTCAAAACCTTCTCTCAATATATCGCCCCGTATCCTTTTTTCTGCCATACGATCAATATGAAGAAGATCGGGCTTCCAATGACCGACATCACGATACCTACTGGGAGTGCCAACGTCACAGCAAAGTAATCAGCAATGATCAACAACAATGCTCCGACGGACATCGATATCGGTAGGACAAATTTGTTGTCTGAACCTATGATCAATCTGACGACATGTGGTGCGACCAGTCCAACAAACCCTATGATTCCTGTGAATGCCACTATGGATGCAGTCATGATCGCCATTATTGTCAGACAAAGTGTTCTGAATCCTTCGACATCCAGTCCCAGTGTCTTAGCACTCTTGTCTCCAAGTGCAAGGACGTTCAGTTGACGGGACATCATCATGGAGAAGACGATACCTATCAGAGTGATCAGAACGATTATGGGCAAATCGTCCCATGTGATGTTGCTGAGGGATCCAATCTGCCACATGTATGCAGATTGTAACGAATCTGCATCCGTGGTTACCATCATGTATGTAACCAATGAATTGAAGAAGTAGGATAATGCAGTACCAATCAATATTAGGGTAGCGGGCGTCATCTGTACCTTTTTAGCTATGACGATGATGGCCAATGCGGGTACCATTGCACCAATAAACGCATTGACAACTATTCCGATCTCAGATGACAATGTCGCAAAGGATGCACCGACAATTATTGCACTGACCGCTCCGAAACATGCACCCGACGATATTCCGGTACTGTATGGGTCTGCAAGAGGGTTATTCATAAGGGACTGCATCAAAGAGCCCGCGACTGCGAGTGATGCGCCTGCAACAATTGCACCTACGCCCCTAGGGATCGCCATACTCCAAATGTACTTGTCAGCCCACCATTCGTTGCTTCTTACAGGATAATCATCACCCAGGATGTGGTTGATAATGATCTCGTATGCTTGCCAGAGGTTCAGTGATTCATATGTTGATACAGAGAGCAGACCGAATGCGATGAATATGCCGAAGATGCATATTGCTAGGAGGGCAATTTTTTTGAGGGTCTGTATGTGATATTTTTCCACAATCGATAGTTGTGGATTCTCTGTTGCGTTCATATCAAAAGGAAAGGTTGGGGGGAGACCCCCCATTAAATCAAATGTTTGCTCCTCCTGCACTCACATAGTCATCATATGTGCCGAGGATCAGGCTGTTTTCGAAGGTGACACCATTCAGACTGACACAGAGCTCCTCAAGATCCTCAAGTGCCTCCAGAGCATAATCCATGCTTACCTGGTTGGGGTTGACAAGTGCTGCTGTAAATGCAATCTTGAGTGCACCGGGCAAGAGGTTGTTCAGATAGACCAGTCCCTCATAGTTGCTGAGGTTCTTGTAGTAGTCACTGTAGTATCCTCCGCTCTTGAGGGATTTGTCCCATGAATCGAGAAGTGCGGTCTGTGCACCAGTAAGGTTGTTCTTGGGAGTGGTAAGGTAATCCACACTACGGTTGCTGATCATGAAGTCGATATCGGTATAGTTGGACAGAGCCTCTACGGAGTTCATCTTGGTGGAACCGTCTCCAACATACTTCTCTGCAAAAGTGCTGTTGACCTTGTAGTAGGGGGTTGCACCTGCATACTCTCCGACAACATTGTATTCGGAATCGTTTTCACAGATGTAGATTCCCATCGTCATACAGATGTAGTTCTTCTTTTCGTTATCGGGAACATTCTTGACTGCGTTCAGGACGTAATCGATGATCTCGATGCTCTTCTCTGCGTAGTCGTATGCAACAGCATCGTTTCCAGTCAGGAATCCAATGAGGCGTGATGCATAGATCTCTTCAAGCGGGTCTGCAACTGCAAGACGAAGCACAGGGATCTCATCAAAGACTGTGCCCATGAACTCATCGAGTCCTCTAGCACTGTGGTCAAGGAACAATGCACCGATCTTCTCATTGTTCTTTCCAAGTTCATTGTCCAAGCTACTGATTCCGTTGATAAGGACTGCACTGTCAATGTTACTCCTGGAGAGACCAAGGTCTACAAGTACACCTTGATCTTTATTGTCGCTGATTGTCTTCTGCGCGGCCTTCTCGTATGAAAGTCCATCAAGGACTCCGACAACCGAATCGGAAGCACCGGCATTGACGATCGTCAGAGCCATGTTGGTTCCAAAGCTGAGCGTGTTCTTCACAGGGAAGTCCATCTTGACCTTGACCTGTTTATCGTCCTTGTCGAGACCGACGACTGTAACGGTACAGGACTCGTTATTGATCAGCTTACCAATCTGGGCAATGTCCTTGGAATTGATCTTTCCGTCATCGTTGGCATCTGCAAGTGGATAGTCTTCGAACTTAGCGTTTCCATCGATGATGGATTGGATGATGGCCATATCTGCTCCATCAAGTTTCAGATCCTCGTTGGCATTTCCAAATACGGGGAAAAGTGCCGACGTAGTGAACTCGTTGGTCGGAGGGTTGTCATCGTCATCATCGTTGAGGACGAATGCGACACTCAATCCGCCGATGAGTACTACTGCGACAACACCGATCGCGACCATCTGCATTTTGCTTAGAATCATAATATCACTTGTTCATGCAATTGGATGATACATCCAACTCATTATTTTGGAGATTACAATTCAACTATATAAGTTGGATGATATATCCAACTAAATACAAGAACTCACATACACTTTGAAAAGAGGTCAAAGAAGATGTCCGCAAAGGTTGTCGAAGGTTCCTGTGAGGATGAATGATTCACATCGATGAACTGGTCATCAAGTATGGTGATTTTGTTGCTGTCGATGGGATTTCCTTAGATATCCAAACAAAGGGAATCTATGGGTTCCTTGGTCCAAACGGTGCGGGTAAGACCACGACCATGCGTGCTCTGACTACTCTTCTCAAACCTACATCTGGAAGTATCACGATTCAAGGTCTTGATGCAATAAAGGATATGCAAGAGATAAGGAAGAGGATCGGCATGGTTCAACAGTACATCAGTCTCGATAAGGAGATCAGTGTGCGTGAGAACATTATTTGTCATGCATTGTTACATAAGGTTCCCAGAAAGGAGATATTGTCCCGTATGAAGGAACTCTCGCTCATGTTGGGTCTGGAGAAATATATGGACAAGCTCATCTTAGACCTTTCCGGAGGCTGGAGGAGGCGTACTGCTATTGCATGTGCATTGATGCACAGGCCCAAGATACTGTTCCTTGATGAGCCGACGGCAGGATTGGACACTCAGTCGAGACACATCCTATGGGATATTGTGCGTGATTTGAGGGATTCAGGTACAATGGTCTTTCTGACAACGCACTACATGGATGAAGCTGAGGCCCTTTGCGATCATATCGCCATCATAGACGGTGGAAAGATCATCGCTGAAGGTACGCCTGTACAACTCAACAATCTTATCGGTAAGGTGGCGGTGGATTTTGAGAGAGGCGGTAAGGTCATCACGAAGACATTCGCTTCCAGAGATATGGCCAAAGAGTTCATATCAGAGAATATTCCGGAGGATTCCACATATTCTTTGAGAAAGACCACCTTGGAGGATGTCTTCTTGGAATTGACCGGTTCCGGATTGGGGGGCGTCGTTGATGATTAAGACGATAGATGGCGCAATAAGGGTGGCCATGGCCGACCTGTATTACCTTAAAAGGAACATTCTCACCGTGTTGATCACAGTATTGGTTTTACCTTTACTGTATTTCATCTCATTCGCTTATGGTCTTGGTTCCACTGTTGATGAGACGGAGGGTGTGACATACATAGCATTCGTCATTCCCGGAATAATATCCTTATCGACATTGAGCTCGTGTTTTTCAACGACTGCCAATAAGATCATGTTGCAGAGGAGATTCTATTCCTCTTTCGATGAGATCATTCTATGTCCCGTATCATCCATATCTGTTGTTTTGGGTAAAAGTATCCTTGGTATAATCAGAGGGTTGTTGTGTTCCACGGTTTTGATAGTGTTGGGCCTTCTTATGACAGATGATTTCCTCATTACTCCGATGCTGTTGATTACCATACTTCTCTCATGTCTGACGTATTGTTTGTTGGGTGTGGTGGCAGGATTCCTCGTCAAAGGTGTCCCCACCTTCAACTTATTCAATAGTCTGGTGATACTGCCGATGACCTTCCTTTGTGGAACCGTGTTCTCGGTTTCGGCGATGCCAAGTTTCCTTCAGGTAATCATAGCGTTCCTACCGCTGTCGCATACTACAAATTGTATAAGGTCGGCCGCTCTTGGATGGGAATTCCCTTGGATTTCTCTGGTTCTGATCATCATCTATGGTCTATTGTTCCTGATTGTCTCCAAATATCTGTTGGATAAGGGCAGAGTATGAGGTCCTAGACCCTAATGATTATAAGATGGATTTATCATCCAATAGATGGATTATACATCCAATAGTGAATTTCGAGGAACAATTGTCATGGGACAGGAATCACAGGACGATACAGGGGTCTCTTACATGTCAGCTCAAAAGGTATTGGTGTTCTCAGGTACTTCGGAAGGAAATACGATATCACGTTGGTTGAAGGACAACGGGATCGATGTCACGGTCAGTGTCGCCACCGAATACGGCAGCCGTAACACGGACGGAGATCTGAAAGTACACTATGGCAGTTACGGCGGTGTCGAGGGCATATCGAAGGAGATCCGCGAGAAGGGCTACGATATGGTGATCGATGCCACACATCCCTATGCGATATCCATCAGTGCCCATGTCAGGGAAGCATGCGAATCCACGGGCGTGGAACTGATGCGCGTGTCTAGGTCGGAGAGTGTGACCTCCGGTAAGGAGGATGTGGTGTACGTCGATGACGTGGACGAGGCCGTATCACTGATCTCAGAAATGGACGGTCGCGTGTTGGTGACCACCGGGATGAAGGAGTTGCACAAGTATACAGCGATCCCAGATTACAAGGAACGCATAATCGCAAGGGTGTTGAGCGTCAAGGATTCCGTTACGAAGGCCTTGGAGCTTGGATTCGAAGGTGCCAACCTCGTATGTGCGCGCGGTCCGTTCACCGAGGAGTTCAACCATGCCCTCATGGAGCAGACGGGTGCATCTATCATGGTCACGAAGGACACCGGATCCGAAGGCGGTTTCGAGGAGAAGCTACGTGCCGCAGAGAGGGCAAGTGTGAAAACGATCGTGATAAGGAGGCCGGAGGATGACGGGATGTCGCTCGAGGATGCCATGTCCGAATTGGGTGAGCGTTTCGGTATCGAATGTGAGGTCAAGGACAGGCCGGAGACATGTATCGCCATCGTAGGCATCGGAATAGGCGG
>JAFVZR010000005.1 GCA_017508065.1 Candidatus Methanomethylophilaceae archaeon | reverse complement strand
TTCGACCTCCGTCCCGCCTACGTTAAGTTTGATGACCTTGTTCACGATGTCCGACATCTTCCCATCATACCCTATCAGATCGCGGATCGCGGACTTGCCCAACCCCACCACCAAAGAACGACCTGACAATTCTGATTCGAGGAACGGCCTGCAGACCTCCATCTCCTCAGGCTTCGGATCCCTGTTGTTAGGGGGCCTACATTTCACGGTGTTGGTGATCATTACATCCGAACGGGAAATCCCTGCTGCCTCCATCGCACCTTCAAGGATCTTACCGGACTTGCCTACGAACGGCCTGCCCTGAACATCCTCGTTCTCTCCGGGAGCTTCGCCGACGAATACCACCTTGGATGAGAGGTTACCGTCCGGTAGGACTATCGTGGTCCTGTATTCGCATAGGCCACATAATCTACAATCCGGATCGGGAGACAGCGTCACCATACGACCTCAGAGAAGCTCGGAGGCTCTGACGAGAGGCGTGAGGGAAACTCCGATCTGCTTGAGGTTATCGGCGCCGCCTGACTCCCTGTCGATGACGGAGTACACGTTCTCCACTACGGCACCTTCCCTTCTGAGGGTCTCGATCGCAGTGATCGAAGAACCTGCAGACGTGATGACGTCCTCCACAACAAGCACCTTGTCACCTATGTTGAGGTCACCTTCGATCAGCTTTCCGGTACCGTGATCCTTCTTCTCCTTCCTGATCATGACATACGGGATTCCGGTCTCGAGAGCGAGTGCTGCAGCGAGAGGAACCGAACCGAGAACGACACCTGCGATACGGTCGACCTTGAGTCCCGAATTCCTAAGGTTCTCTGCCATGAGCTTAGCGATGAGCCTTAGGACCTCAGGATTGGTGCTGGCCTTCTTGATGTCGATGTAATAGGAGCTCTTGGCCCCGGATGCGAGAGTGAACTCCCCGAACTGGAGTGCTCCGCAGTTAGTGAGTGCTTGGGACATTTTTGACATATTATCACCAGGGATTCTCCTTGATCCCCATCCAGTATCCAATGTAATTGGCCACACGGTGGGACACATACACGAACAGCAACAGTACGATCAGTGCGATGATATGGTACCCCTCGATGTACGTGGAATACACCCAGCCTGGGTAGAATATGCCCAGCAACAGGAATGCTCCGACGACGTAATCGAACTGGTCCAGGAGAGGTGCCTTCTTGCCCCTCTCGATTCCGATCCTCCTCTTGACGAAGGATCCCAACATATCACATATCAAGGCTCCGAAGGACAGGCAAAACAGGATTCCGATGTTGTCCGCCCATGAGGGGCCGAATCCCCAATGGTTCTCGCTACCGAACAAGGTAGAGATCCAAACCATGAGTACACCAATAGCGACTCCGCTCAACGCACCTCCGATGAATCCGCGCCAGGTCTTTCCATCCCCGAGGATCCTAACCCCTCTCCAGGACTTTCCGAAATCGACCGGCAAATGCCCACCAATCAGTGCGGCATTGGAATTGGGGAGCATCGCGGGGACGAAGACCCAAATTCCTACAACAATCATCAAGAGAACGTCTACGAATTCCATGTTCTGCCTCTTATGATGATAGTAAGCGCGCGCAATATATTATGATGTGCGTTACGACCTAACCTCCCTGCACAACGATTTATAGAACTACAACATGGAACAATTGATGAGCACAGGATTTGGAGCATTCGTGCACAGACACGATGAGGGGATCCGTTACATCATCTTCGGAATCCTGACCGTCATCGTCAGCTGGATCTCGTATTCTTTGCTGGCATTGGCTGGAGTGGACTATTCCGTATCAAACGGCCTATCCTGGCTCTGTGCGGTGATCTTCGCATTCTTCGTGAACAAGTACTTCGTCTTCAGGAGTATGGACTCGAGAACCACCACGTTGGGGGCAGAACTGATCGAGTTCTTCGCTTCGAGGTTGTTCACGGGTGCTGTCGCAATCATTCTGTTCCCAGTACTGATGGGCATGGGACTGGACTTCGTCTTCCTTGGTGTGCCAGGACTCTTGGCTAGAGGCGTCAACACCACGGTGGAGATCATCCTGAACTACATCCTGAGCAAGTTCGTAGTGTTCCGTCGCAATACTCATCCCGAAAGCAAACTCTAAAAAACCACAACACGGATTTCTCATCGTGAGATTGTTCTCGAACATGGAGGAGGGACTCAAATGCGAGATCAAGAAATTCACCTTGATCTTCGTCGTCGCAGCCACGATCATATACCTGGCATTCGCGCTCACGCCTGCTCCCAGTGAGGTGGGCTCGCTCTACTACAAGTATGCTGGGTATATGTTGGACTTCCAGATGCCGTACAGTGACTTCGCTGCAGAGTACCCTCCGTTGGCCATGCTGTGGATCCTGATACCGGGACTGTTCTCGTTCTCTGAAATATCGTATCAGGTCGCGTTCGGTGTGGAGGCTTACTTGTTCCTCTTAGCAGGCCTCGTATGCACATATCGGATAGCTGGCTCATATATCGAGAACCCCAAGAGGCTGTGTGACCTGTATATCGTCCTCTGTCTCATCATGTTCGACTTCATCATCGACAGGTACGACGTGTTCCCGATGATCATGTGCCTTGCCGCACTCTATTTCGTCAAAGTCGATAGACTTCCGCTTGCCTGGGTCATGATCGCCATCGGAACCATGACCAAATTGTATCCTGCACTCATGGCACCGGTTCTGATAATCTATCTGTGTATGAACGGAAGGAAGATGGAGGCTCTGAAAGGCGTCGGGATCTGTGTGTTGATAGGATGCATATGTATGCTGCCTTTCCTGATTGCGGACCCGGAGACGATGCTGATGTTCCTCACATACCATATGGACAGAGGGATGCAGATAGAATCGGTAGCATCATCTATCTTGATGTTGCTGGGTCATTTCAACATCATAGATATCGGATACATTTTCAACTACGGCTCCGACAACATCTACGGAGATGTGCCAGATGCTGTTGCTGGTTGTATGTTGTACCTCATGGTGATTGCAATCGTCATCACGTACATCGCGTATGGACTGAAACTCAGAGACAAGGATCAGGACATGTTCCCTAGGTTCAACGCGGCTTGTTTTGCAGTCATCATGCTATTCATACTCGTCAATAAGGTGCTGTCTCCGCAATACATAATCTGGATGATCCCATTCGCGACGGTCATCGTCCTTTTCATGGAACCGGTGTGGAAGAGGAGATTCGTACTCCTCCTTGGAATATCAATAGGACTGACCCAGCTGAACATGGTGGTCAACTACGTGATAGTCGGAATTGGAGAACCGTTGACATTGGCGGGGATACTGATCCTTATCGTAAGGAACGCTCTCCTGATATACGTCCTTGTAAAGGTGATGGAGATGGTTCTAAAACCTGGCGATCTGATCGCGAAGAGCGAAGTCTGACGGCTTCATGATGTAATCAAAGAACAGATTGCAATCTTCCACCAGGTTATCGGATAGTATCGCACCGAATCCGGGTATCTGGGTCACTCTGTTGTCCAATACGACCGCGACACCCCTGTCCGTGCCTGACCTTATCAGACGACCGCGTGCCTGACGCATCTTCCTGATCATCGGTGCTTTGACCACATGATCCCAACCACTGTCGAAACGGTACTGACAGTATCTCATCAACGCATCCTTCTTTGCGCTGGGTCTTTGATACGGAAGGCCCACGATGATGGCCAGTTCAAGATCGCGGCTCGGGAAATCCAAACCTTCGCTTATCCTTCCACCTGTCACCGCGAACAGAATACCCCCGCACGACGAACGGAACGTGTCCACGGTGTCCATAAGCTCCACCTGGGTCATACCTCTGCGTTCTGTGAATACCTCACCATCCAATCTCTCCGGCAACCTCTTGGCAATGAAACGTTCCATCATATCATAGGATGGGAAGAATACAGCCGTGTTCCTGCCGATACCGTTCACAAGATCCACGATATGCTCCATGATACGATCGATGTTGTCAGGATCGATCTGGAGGTCGTTGTGTCTGGTGGTGACATCGCTCGCGTACAATGTCAACAGATTCTCGGGATCGAACGGTGAAGGGAAGGATGTGTGGTCACAACGTTTCAGCCCCAGTTCCAATACGTACTCGGGAATCGGTTCCAAAGTACCGGACATGTGGACAGAAGCGAAACATTCCCTGAAAGGTTCTGCCGCCTCGAACGGGTCCATGCAATACGCCTCCAAGGAATGGTTCTCTCCGCCGTTGATCAATCTGACATATGATGCATCGTCGCACATGGTCCAGAACGTAAGGAAGTCCCCAAGGTTACCGATGTATGATCTCGGAAGCTTATGTTCCGATTTCTTACGTTCCCTTATCGTCTCTCCCAATTCTGACAGATTCTTACATATGTTAGATACGGTCGGAGAGGTTACGTGCAACTCCCCCATAAGGACCTCCTGCAAGAATCCGAACGGGACAAGTCCATCCGTGTCGTGAAGGTATTCCATATTGGCCTCGAGGAAACATGCCCTCATCGCCTCCACCACATCACTCACGTGCACACCTATGGCCACCAGCGGATTCCCTTCGGCTTCCGCCTCCTTCTCCACGAACGACAGAGAACGTACGAAGTACTCGGATGTGAATGATTCACGAAGATAATCCGGAAGGTTATGTGCCTCATCCACGATGATTATCGTATCCTCTATGGTACAGTTCATCCAATTGAGGAAGTGGTTACGAATATATGGTACGACAACGAACGTATACGGAGCGGCCACCACATCAGCGAATGGGACGGCTGCCTTCATTATCTCATACGGACAGAGTCCATCCTCGATGCATTGTTCCATGAACGATTCGGGATCGGGCATGGAATCCAGGAGGTCATCGACATAGACCTCCGTATCGATGTTGCGGATCGCATCGTAGTACTTGCATCCGCCTCCGTCCTTCTTGGACTTGAGATGGGAACACAGACGGGACATCTCCTCTGGGGAACCGGAACGCAGGTCCGGATCGTAGCACATACGCGGACATGTGGCCGCCGAACGACCCTGTATGGCCACACCGAACACGTCGATGACCGATGACATCTCCCTCAATTCGGTAAGGACCTGTTTCTGTTGGGATTTGGTCCTTGTAAGATAGATGATGCGCTTACCGTTCCTCTTAGCGAATGGAACGGTCGCTGCCAAAGAACTGACTGTCTTTCCGGTACCGGTACCGGATTCGACGACCGAATGTCTGCCGCGTTCCAATGCATTCGCTATGAAACGAATGAGCCGGTCCTGTCCCGGCCTAGGTTCGTACGGCAGACCTTCGATCATCCTGAATGGTTTCGTGGACGGTCGGCAACTTCAGTTGCCGGACCTCTGCCAGATGTCCTCATCGTCCAAGGAGAATCCGAAGGAGTCGTCCTCCTTGTCATCCACCTTGCAGTTCCTGATGAGGTCTGCGATCTTCTCGCGTCTGAACAGCCAATAGTGGATCCTCCACTCCCTACCGTCGTAGAGTGTGGTCTCCTCCCTCTCGGTCGTGAGGATCGAAGCATCCTCCAGCATGTAGAACGCATCGCGGTCCTCGGGTTCGAGGACGTTGTCGATGATCCTGTCGGAATAACCGAAGAAGTTGAGGATGTGGAGGGCGAGGTCGTATGCAGCCATCTCCTGGATTCCTCTGTTGTTGGGGCTGTTACAGATTGCCTGTGTCAGTTCGTCCACTGTAACGATTCCGCTCATGAGATCCCTCACTCGATGTAGATGTACTTGGAATCCTCGAATCCGGATGCCTCATCGACGAGCTTCAGGACATCGGCGGAGATGGGGTTATCGACACTGAGTGCCATGACAGCGGTACCCATGGGTGCGTCCCTTCCGACGGACATCATTGCGATGTTGACACCGTTGTCTCCGAGGACCTTTCCGACCTTTCCGATGATTCCGGGGGTGTCCCTGTAGCGTGCGAGGAGCATTCCTCCGGCCATGGGGATCTCGAACCTGAATCCGTTGATTCCTACGAGACGGGGCTCGTGTGCGACTATGGTTCCGACGAGGTCGAAGACGTCTCCCTTGGTCTCGATCCTGACACCGATGGTGCTGTCGTAGACCACTGCGTTGGAGTTCTTGGACTCCTTGACGACGATTCCCTTGCTCTTTGCGAGTGCCTCGACGTTGACGATGTTCGCATTGCCCTGTCCGACCATGCTCTTCATGATTCCGATGAGGATGGAGAGGTTGAGCATCCTGGTGTTCTTGTCGGCGAGCTCTCCGTTGAAGGATACCTCGAGGTTGTCGATGGGCCTCTGACCGTTGAGCTGTGCAGCTGCCATACCGAGCCTCTCCGCGAGAGGGAGGTACTGTGCGGTGATGGGGTCCAACTTTCCGCGGGGTGCGTTGATAGCGTTGACGATCTCGTTGTCCCTCAGGTATTTGATGACGGACTCTGCGATCTCGACGGCGACCCTCTCCTGTGCCTCTGCGGTACTTGCACCGAGGTGGGGGGTGGTGACGAGGTTCTCGAGCTCGAGGAGCTTCTTCTCGTTCTCACAGAGGGGTTCCTCGCACCAGACATCGAATGCTGCTCCTGCGATGACCTTCTCCTTGAGTGCTGTGTAGAGGTCGTCCTCGTTGACGATGCCTCCGCGTGCGACGTTGACGAGTATCGCGGAAGGTTTCATCATCTTGAACTGGGGCATGCTGATCATGTTCCTGGTCTCGGGGAGAAGAGGGGTGTGGATGGTCATGATGTCAGCGACCTGGATGACCTCCTCGAGGGTGGTGAGCCTGACACCGATGTCAGCGGCTACCTCTGGGGGAAGGAAGGGGTCGTATCCGACGAGGGACATGTTGAAGTGCTTGAGGCGTCTTGCGACCTCTCCGCCGACACGTCCGACTCCGATGATACCGAGGGTCTTTCCGTTGAGCTCGATTCCGCTGAACTTGCTCCTCTTCCACTCGCCCTTGTGCATGGACTCGTGTGCCTGAGGGATGTTCCTTGCTGCTGCGAGGATCATGGCGCAAGTGTGCTCTGCTGCGGACAGGATGTTAGCGGAGGGGGTGTTCATGACGAGTACACCCTTCTCGGTGGCTGCGGGGATGTCGACGTTGTCGACTCCGACACCTGCACGACCGATGACACGGAGATGGTTGCTTGCCTCGATGACCTTCTTGGTCACCTTGGTACCGGACCTGATGACGAGACCGTCATAGTCACCGATGATTGCGCACAGTTCGTCCTCGGAAAGTCCGGGCTTTACATCCACGGGGATTCCGGAATCCCTGAGGATGGCGAGTCCCTCTTCAGAGAGGGGGTCAGAAACCAAAATCTTCATTGCATCTCCTCCAAAACTTCATCCATGGCGGAAAGGAGTTTCTTGATCATGTCAGGAGTGGTATCTCCCATGTGACCGATCCTGAATGTCGACGATTTGACCTCGCCGTAGCCGTTGGAAATCTCGTATCCCTTGGCCTTGAGCGCGGTGTGGAAGGCATCAAAGTCCAGTTCTCCGCGGTTGACGACACCGATCGTTCTGGAGCGGTATCCTTCCTCGGGGAAGAGGCCGTTGAACTTGGCCTCTGCCCAATCCTGGACGAGCTTTGCCATCTTGTCGTGTCTTCTGTAACGTGCGGACATGCCCTCCTCGAGGATCTTGTCCAGCTGGTAGTCGAGTGCGTAGAGCAGTGAGACGGGAGGGGTCGTGAGTGCGTAGTTGTCATCCGCATTCTTCTTGAGTTTGACGAAATCGGTGTAGAATCCCTTGTTGGCAACGTTCTTGGACTTCTCGAGCATCCTCTCGCTGACCACAGCGATTGCGAGTCCGGGAGGGAGGGCAAGTGCCTTCTGTGTTCCGAACACCAGTGCATCGGGCTGGAGCTTGGGGAGGTTGAGGTCCGCTGCCATCGCGGAGGTGACCGCATCGACCATGATGAGTGCGTCGGGGTTCTGTCTCCTGACCTCCTCTGCGAGTGCGACGCTGTCGCTCAGTACTCCGGTGGAGGACTCGTTGCTCACCCAGTGGACGGCCTCGATGTCGTTGGTGACCTTTCCTTCGATGTCCTCGGGCTTGATTGCCTTTCCCCAGGGGACGTGGACCTGAGTGACGTTCTTTCCGTTCGCGGTTCCGCATTCGATGAACCTCTTTCCAAAGGATCCGTTGGACATACCGAGAGAGTTGCTGTTGATACCGTTCCTGATCGCACCCTCCAAGAGGATGGTTGCTGAACCACCTACGAGGAACACATCATCGTCGGTCTGCAGGCATTTCCTGATCTTCTCGACGATCCCTCCGTGGAGGTTCTTGTACTCTTTGCATCTGTGTGTGATCATGGGCTTGGTCTGTGCCTGGAGTGTCTCATCCTCCACATAGACCGGACCGACGGTGAACAAGTGTCTTGCCAAACTATCCCTCTTATTTGCGTGTTATACGCACGCGTACGTGATGGGTATTTCCACATCACATAAAAATCCGTCGCGCGCACGTGTGCACGGACGCGCATATACATATCGAGAGCCATCCGTTGCTGGCACTGTCGATCGGTGGAGAATGGTACGTTATTGGGTTTGGGGGAGGGTGCTGACGCACCCGTCCCGCTCAGAGGGTCGCGAAGACCTTCTTGATCCTGGAGAGACCTTCGGTGATGTCCTCCTCGCTTGCAGCGTAGGAGAATCTGAAGAATCCCTCTCCGCAGGGTCCGAATGCCCTTCCGGGAGTGACACCGACGAGTCCCTCGGTCAGGAGCTTCTCTGCGAGCTCGTTGGAGGGGATCTTGGCGGAGTACTTGGGGAACAGATAGAATGCTCCTCCGGGGACGTTGCACTCGAGACCGGGGATCTCGGACATGAGGTCGAGTGCCAGATCGCGGCGTTTCTTGAAAGTTGCGACCATAGCCTTCATGTCGTCCTGTGGTCCCTTGATGGCCTCGATCGCAGCAGGCTGTGTGAACGATGCACAACAGGTGATGGAGTGGGACTGCAACTTGTTGACCGCCTTGATGTCGGCTTCGGGAGCGATCATCCATCCGAGCCTCCAACCGGTCATCGCGTAGGTCTTGGAGAGACCGGATACGGTGATGGTCCTGTCGAACATGTCGGGCATGGCTGCGATGGAGTGGTGCTTACCCTCGTAGATGATGTTCTCATAAATCTCGTCCGAAAGGACGATGATGTCGTTGTCCTTACAGATGTCAGCAATTCCTTTAAGGGTGGCCTCTGGCTGTACGCATCCGGTAGGGTTGGACGGGGAGTTGATGACCATCATCTTGGTCTTGGAGGTGACCTGTTTGGCCACGTTGTCGGGGTTGATGACGAATCCGTCGTCGAAACTGGTGGAGACGTACTTGGGGATGGCACCGCACATCCTGATGTGTGCCTCGTAGGAGACCCAGGATGGATCTGGGAGAAGGACCTCGTCTCCGGGGTTGAGATAGGCGAGGGAGATCATGAAGAGTGCCTGCTTGGTAGGTGTGACGAGAACGTTTCCTGCCTCACAGGGGATGCCGTTCTTCGCCTTGGTGGTCTCTGCGATGACCTTCCTGAGCTCAGGAATTCCCATAGAAGGGGTGTAGTGGGTGAATCCGCCCTTGAGGGAGTCGACACAAGCATCCACGATGTTGTCGGGAGTTGCGAAATCGGGTTCACCGAGGGAGAAGGCGAGGACGTCCTTACCTTCCGCTTTCATCTTGCTCACAAGGTTGGAAATTGCGATCGTACCTGATGGGGGAATCTCCTGAAGTCTCTGTGATATCATCATTGAACATTCACCAGCTATGCTAGTCCAGTGGAACGTGTATCGAGAAACGATAATAAAAATATCTGGAGAGGAGGGGATGAAAAATGAAAAGAAGGAGGGCATAGGCCCATTCCTTCCAGAACAGGGTTTCTATCAGACGATCAGGTCATCAAATCCTTGAAGGTGTCATCCTTGAGAGCGTTCTTGAGCTCCAAAGCGATCCTTCCACCGGTACTGAGTCCGGGATAGATCAGGTCGGCGTAGGGCGAACCGGAGATGAACGGGTTGGATCCCGCGACGATCCTGGTGGAGATCTCGAAGACCTTGAACTCGAGCTTATCGGTGACGACGGTCTCGAGACAGAACGGACCCCACATTCCTCCGAAGAGCTCGTAGGAACGGTTGACGACCTTCTCCGCCATCTCGAACGCCTTGGGGAGAAGTGACTCCCTGATGACGACTGGCACATTTCCGGTGACGACGAACGAGGGGTTGAAACCGTACCTCCTTGCATCCTCGATGGATCCAAGCTTGTACAACTCGTCGATGTTGGTCTCGTCCCTCCTGTCGATGGAGAGCAGTTCGATGGATCCGCCGTGTTTGATGCGATAGCCGTCGGTCTTGTTTGGCGCATAGAAGAAGTGCAGGTAGTACCTGGTTCCGAGGCAGTACTCCTGAATCGTATATGGCTGGGTATTGTCGATGGACATCTTGAAGTCGGGATAGTCCTTGGCGATGAAGAATCCCCTTCCACCCTTTGCTCCATGATACTTGACCATGACTGGCTCATTGATCTCTCTGGGATCTGTGAAGAGACGGGGCATGGTCACTCCGGAGGAGGTGATCCATTCTCTCTGCATCCCTCTGTCGGACTCCCAACCGAGGACGGCACGGTTTCCATAGGAGGGGACCTCGTAGTCAGCGAATCTCTCCGGGCCCATGTACTCTACGAATGAACCGTGAGGTATCAGAACCACGTTCTTCTCATGAAGTTCGTCGACCTTGGACTCCATTTCCTCGAAGTTCTTGTACCTGATTATCTCATCGGGCTTTGCAAGAGGGAAGGCATCATAGTATCTCGTATCGTGAGATATTGTGAGACCCAAGGTCTTGAAGCCGAGTTTCCTTGCGCCATGGAAAATCTGCAACGAAGAGTGAGAACACATCGTCGCGAGCGTTATGTCCTCAGGATCATAGCCGCTCAAAATCGCATCGATCTTGTTCTTGGGAACCATAACGTCTTATTGATTTCCGTTATAAAGGTATTTCGCAAAATAGCGCATTAACCCAGACCAGATTTTGGTATAAAAACGAAGCAAATACGTAGAAAACCACCTATTCTACTCGACAATCTATACACAGGGTAGGATAGTGGGACACGGGTTGTACCTACTGGGTCGCCGGAAAACGATGACGGAAGAGCGATGATCGCTTAACATCCAGATCGATATCGGCCCCTTAGACATCTGGCACATTATGGCTCACGCGTGCGGGCGCGACCCATAAATAAGGAGAAACCATTGCGAACGATGCTCCGGTAGGTCACCTACCAAGGAGGCGAGCCAATGGATACAGAAAAACTAACACCTCTAATCGAAGAACTAAAACAGGTGCTCCAGGACAAGGCTACGGAAGATGATATCATCAGGGAACTCAGGATGTTCCTCGATGAGTACGCCGTGGGTGTGGAGCCTGCAAAGCGTGCGATCATTAAGAAGTACGGCGGTTCCGTACCCGCAAGTCAGAACAGCGGTTTCGTCACTGGTAACGCGGTCTCCAAGAAGATTGGTGAACTCACCGGTATGGAGCAGAACGTCGACATCCTCGCCAAGGTCATTTTCAGCGAGCAGAAGGTCGTCAAAATCAAAGGTGTGGACCGTGAGATCGTATCCGGAATCATCGGGGACAGCACAGGTACCGCATCTTTCACCGTATGGGACGGATCGAACCACGGCGACATCGCCAAAGGACAGATCTGGCTCTTCAGGAACGCATATACCAAGCGCTGGAACGACCGCATCCAGGTCAACATGGGAAAGAACTGTATCTTCAACAAGAAGGATGACATGGCTGACGATCCCTCGATGCAGCTTGCGGAGAGACCCATCTCCTATTCGTCATCCGTTGCGAAGATCGCGGACCTCAGAGAAGGTATCGGAAACGTATCCGTCACCGGAAAGATCATCTCCGTCGAGGCAAGAGCCATCACAGTAAAGGGCGAGCCCAGGACCGTCTTCTCCGGGATCATCGCCGACGAGACCGGAAAGGTGCAGTTCTCCGCCTGGAACGATTTCAACCTCAACGATGGTGACACGGTCTCCATCAAGAACGCATACATCCGTTCCTGGAACGGGATCCCACAGCTCAACTTCGGTGACAAGGCAGAGGTCAACAAGGTCGACGATACCTTCGGAGACCTGACATCCGCATTGGCCAACAAGAAGACCATCGGAGAGATCCTGAAGTCCGGAGGAGGAATGGACATCGAGACCTGCGGTACGATCATCGAGCTCCAGAAGAACAGCGGACTGATCAGGAGATGCCCTCAGTGCAACCGCTCCACCATCAACGGGGAGTGCCAGATGCACGGAACCGTCGAACCCACCGATGACCTCAGGATGAAAGTCACCATCGACGACGGATCCGGTGCCATCAGTGCCATCATCAGCAGGGATCTCACCGAGAAGCTCACCGGAATATCCCTTGCGGTAGCACTCGACCTCTCAAGAGCCAGAGGCGAGAGCGAGATCATCTCCAAGTCGATTGCGGAGAAGGTCGTGATGAAGCACATCGCAGTACGCGGAAACGTCATGAAGAAGGAGGATTTCGGACCCATGATGATCGTCAAGGACGCATCGTTCGATGAAGTCGATATCAAGAAAGGCGCCGAGGAACTCCTCGTAATGGTCGAGGAGGTGATCCAGTGAGCGGAAGGGAGACAGCATGGAGGATCTTCGCAAGGGAGCTGAATGCGTCCTCCCTCGAGAAGAGAGGCACGGAGGAGATGTCCCCGTCCTATGTCATCACACCCCTCGGAACCATGGTCAACAGGGTTCTGTTAGCAGGAGTACTCGTAGAGAAGGAGAATACCGGAACCGAAGAGGAGCCCATGTGGAGGGCTAGGATCCAGGATGTGAACGGTAACTTCTTCCTCAACGTCGGAAGGTTCCAACCCGAGTCCGCGGCTGCCATGGCCGACCTCGAAGCCCCCTCCTATGTAGCTGTGATCGGTAAGATCAGGACCTACTCACCCGAGGAAGGTAAGGTCTACATCTCCATCAGACCCGAGCGCATCGTGCAGATCGAGGAGAAGGACAGGAACCTCTGGTTACTCGAAGCCGCACAGTGCATGTGGAACCGCTTGCTGAAGGTACGTGAAGCAGTGAAGGACCCGGATGCGGGAATCAACGACCTCGTCTCCAAAGGATTCACCCAGCAGGAGGCAGAAGGTGTCTGTATGGCATTGGAACACTACGGCAACCCCGAATCCACGGTATACCTCAAGACCCTGCAGTCCGCACTCAGGAAGCTCCTTCCCGAGAACGAAGTGGACTTCGGACTCCCCGAGGATATGGGAGAGTACCCTGACGAGATGGATGACGAGGTCGACGACAATGTCGGTACTGCATCCGCCCCTTCCGCATCGTCCGCACCCGTTTCCGACAACGGCAACGACATGGACAAGGAGAAGATCATCCTTGGATTCATCGACAGGTTGGACCCCGGAGGATCCGCGAAGGGTGCACCCAGGGACGAGATCGAGAGACTCGCCGCAGAGGAGGGCATCTCCGCCAACGAGGTCGAGGAGATCTCCGACTCCCTCATGGACAAGGGACTCATCTACGAACCCAACCTCGGATATCTCAGGAAGATCTGAGCTTTTATCAAAAGATGGGACCTTTGGAGTTCCAAAGGTCCCTGTCCCCGTCATAACACGGGGACAATTGTTGTATTAGCTGTTGAAGTAGCCTCTGGAGGACCTGATCATAGCTGCGACCGCCAGACCGATGACCATGTTGAGGATTCCGCTGAAGAAACCACCCATGGTGGGGGCCATCGCGGAACCTATGAACACGACGACGGATGCTAGCACACAGAATCCGACCGCGTACTTGAACTTCTCACGCTTGTAGCAGAAGAATGCGCTCACACCTGCAAGGATCGCGGAGATGACTCCGGACACACCCATAATCATGACCTCCTTGAGGAAGGTCTCCTTGGTGAGCTCGATACCGACCATGTCATACATGTATTCGGTGAAGGTCATTCCGAAGGACTCGATCATGATCTGATCGAGAGCATCATATGTTGACTCGTTGATCGTCAGCAAGGAACCGGAACCTATCAGTTCGAAGATCGTATACACGACCAACAGGATGAAGGCCACCATGAACATTCCGCCCATGGGTGCCCTTCCCGCAGAATAGTTGGGGCGATACTGGTTCTGTACCGCCTCCTGCTTGAGTACCGTACCGCAGACGGGACAGTAGACAGCATCGGATCTGAGATTCTCCCCGCAATGCGGACAGAATCCGTAGTTATCATCATCCATACCATAAAGACAATAATAGGGAGATATAAGGATTGGTGAAACGGAATCGCCTTATCCCTTGACCACATCAGGTGATTTATGAGATTCATCTACTTCGTCGGAACGGCCGGAAGCGGCAAGAGTACTTTGGTACATGCTTACAAGGAATGGCTCGACTACAACGGCATCGATGCCATCACAGTGAATCTCGATCCGGGAAGTGACATGATCCCGTACACCGCGGACATCGACATCAGGGAATGGGTCAACCTCCAAGAGGTCATGGATGAGTACAACCTCGGACCCAACGGTGCACAGATTGTCGCAGCAGACCTTCTTGCCGTCAACGTCGACAGACTCGTCGATGCCATCTCCGAATACAAGACAAAGTACGTTCTCATCGATACGCCCGGACAGTTGGAGCTCTTCGCGTTCAGGGAATCCTCCGTGAGGATCGTCGAAGCACTTGGTAAGAACAAGTCCATGATCGTATACACTTCGGACCCTCTCCTCTATAGGAGTCCTAACGGATTCGTCTCCGGAATGATGTTGGGAATGTTGGTGCAGTACAGACTGCAGCTCCCTATCCTGAACCTCCTGACGAAATCGGACGTACTCAACGACGATGAGAGGAACAGACTCGTTCAATGGTTCTCCGACCCCAACGCACTCTATGGCGACCTTCTCGACGATGACGCGGATCCGACAGGTGTCGTCGGAATGGAACTCTTCAGGACTATGGAGAACGTAGGTGTCTTCGGTGACATGAGGGCCGTGTCCGCGAAGGAGGGAGAAGGGATGGAGGAGATCTACGGTGCCTCCCAGCTCTCGTTCTTCGGCGGAGAGGATCCGGACGACATCCAGTGATGTCTTAGAATAGATGGGTAGAGTGCCCGAAAGGGCACATACCCATGTTTTTTCAGTTTTGGTGTTTCATACAGGTTCATCCGAACATGTGTGTCGGGACCTGTTTGACCTTGTTCCTTCCGGTCTCGAGGACCTTGGTCTTGGCCTTGATGAAATCGTCGAGGGATACGGTGTCCCTGTTGTCCCTGATGGCCAACATTCCGGCCTCGGTACAGATGGACTTGATCTCCGCTCCGGATGCCCCGTCGGAGATCTCCGCGAGCTTCCTGGGAACGATCTCCTCCGCGACGTTCATGCGAGCGACGTGGATCTTGAAGATGTCGGTACGTGCATCGATGTCGGGGAGACCGACCTCGACGATACGGTCGAACCTTCCGGGCCTGAGGAGTGCATCGTCGAGGATGTCGGGCCTGTTGGTGGCACCGATGATCTTGACGTTGCTCATGGGAGTGAAACCGTCCAACTCGGACAGGAGCTGCATGAGCGTCCTCTGGACCTCACGGTCTCCGGAGGTGGTGACATCCAATCTCTTGGCACCAACGGAGTCCAACTCATCAATGAATATGATACTGGGGGCCTTCTCCTTCGCAAGCTCGAACAGTTCACGGACGAGCCTCGCACCCTCTCCGATGTACTTCTGGACCAGTTCCGATCTGACCAGCCTGATGAATGTTGCATCGGTCGCATTGGCGACGGCCTTGGCCATGAGGGTCTTACCTGTTCCGGGCGGACCCACAAGGAGGACACCCTTTGGAGGTTCGATACCGACCTTAGCGTAGAGTTCGGGCCTGAGGAGGGGATCCTCGACGGCCTCACGGAGCTCCAACATCTGGTCCTTCAGTCCTCCGATGTCATCATAGGTGACCTTGGGCTTCTCCATGATCTCCGCACCGCTGACGACGGGATCGAACGGTGATGGGAGTACGTTCATGAGTGCCAAGGTCTGCTTGTTGAGGGCGACCCTCGCACCGAC
>JAFVZR010000067.1 GCA_017508065.1 Candidatus Methanomethylophilaceae archaeon | reverse complement strand
ATCAACAGAGTGGTCTTTCCGCTGCCAAGGAATCCGCCCAACACGTGGATTTGCATAAGTAGGGTATCATCAGAGTAATAGTTAAAGTGTGCTGGGGATGGACCCCCAGCTTTAGTTGTCCATGACGTTCTCCTTCTCCAACTCCTCGAGAATCCTCTTACGGAGTGCGGTGAACTCCATGGAAGCACGATCCCTCGGCCTTGGCCATGGGATCTCGATGATCTCATTGATACGTGCAGGCCTCTTGGAAAGGATCACGATCCTGTCTGCAAGGAACACGGCCTCATCGACCGAGTGTGTGATGAAGACGATGGTCTGATCGGTCTTATCCAGGAGTTTGATCAACTCTGCCTGCATGATATTCCTAGTCTGTGCATCCAATGCACCGAACGGCTCGTCCATAAGGATAATGTCCGGTTTGTTGACGAATGCCCTAGCGATTCCGACACGCTGTTTCATACCTCCAGAAAGCTCATGGACGCGCGAATCGGCGAATTTCTCGAGACCGACCAATTTGATGTACTTCTCGGCACGCTCCCTACGTTCCTCCTTGGGAACTCCGGCGATTTCCAGTCCGAACTCCACATTCCTCCTTACAGTCCTCCATGGAAACAGTGCGAAATCCTGGAACACCATTCCCCTGTCGGGACCTGGCTCATGGAACTCCTTGTCCCCGGATGAAATGACACCGGTGGTGGGTGTCTCCAATCCAGCGATACATCTCAGGAGCGTGGTCTTTCCACAACCGGAAGGACCTACGATGGCGATGAGTTCCCCTTTCTTGATCTCGAGGCTGAAGTCCTCGATGGCGACGGTCTCGGAATCATCCGTTCTGAAGACCTTTGATAATCCTTTGATACTGATGTCTCCGCTCATTCCATTCCCATCCTCTTGGTGATGATTTTGTAGATATAATCAAACAGGCTGGTCGTCAAGATACCGAGTATCGCGATGACGAAGATTCCTGCATACACATTGGGCCAGAATCCGAGTGAGGCCTGAAGACCTACGAAGTAACCGATACCTCCACCGGATGCGGCATACAACTCAGATGCGACGATACACATCCATCCGATACCCGAACCGATGCGCACTCCGTTCATGACATATGGGATGGCACATGGGAACATAATCTTGAAGAAGACCTGGACCTTGGATGCACCCAATGTCCTTGCGGCATCCACAAGGTGGGGATCGATCTTCTGGACTCCGAATATGGTGTTGGTCAGGAGAGGGAAAAAGATTCCCACGAACACGACCATGATGGGGCCCCAGGTATAACCGATGGCGAACAGGAAGATCGGTGCCCATGCGATAGGAGCGATGGGCCTGAGGAGCTCCAACGCAGGGGTGGAGAACTCCTTCAATGTCGGGGAATATCCCAACAACAGACCGATGGGGACTGCCACCAACAGGGAGATCAGCAGACCGAGGAGGAACCTCTTAAGACTGACCCAGATGTGGTTCCACATGGTGTATCCGGATACCAGATCACCGTATGTGAACAGATCCACGAGAGCATCCCATGTCTTCCAGGGGGTGGGGATCGCGGCCGTTCCGACTATGAGGGAGATATCCCACCAAAGCAACACGAATACGATCAGAGAGAGTACCGTGATTATACCCGTTCTGATCCATCTGTGATACTTGTTGTTCTTATCGAATGTGAGCATTGCAGATATCTTTTCTTTATCCATTCATCTCACCTCAGGAAGCTGCCAGGTTGACGGTCTTCATGACGGTCGGAGGCGCACCTGCGAATCCGATGTCCGCTTCACCCGTGAGGATGGCATCGAGAACCGCTCCTCCTGCGGCGAATGGACCTATATTCTCGATTTCAATTCCATAGTCCGCGAAGTATCTGAGATCCTTCGCAACCTGAAGAGCCAGCTGGTGGATGTCTGCACCGAGGTATGCTACACGGATGGTGACAGGTTTGTATTCGACCTTGCTGATGCTCTTGGCGTTGTTCAGATAAGTCCCATCGATGTGAGCCTTGGCAAACTGTTCAGGAGTCTGTCCGATGGTGTCCATGGCATTCCTGGGAATCACTCCTGATTCCTGGTATGCGTGAATGAGATCTACATACTCATCCTCGAAGTTAGTAAGATTGTATGTGTATGTGACATTGGCCAATGCCTCCTCGATGACCTCATTGTCATATCCGTTCAGAAGAACCTTACAGGATTTCATGAGCTCCTTGTACTCGTCACTGCCGGGTCCGAGGAACTTCGCATTGTTGATGAAATCCACTGCATCACAGTATGCTGCAAGGAACCTGACTGTGGCTTCGGAATTATCATTGAGGAAATTGCTGTTGGCGACGACCATACAACAGGCGTGACCAAGCTGACCCTCCAACTGGTTGGTCATACATACATCGTATGCGCCGGGTGCGTTATCGAGAATATCGCTGTAGATTGGTTCCCATGCGATACCTCCATCGATAGTTCCAGCAGCGAACTCAGCTGCCATGAGGCCCACACCCACGTCCTTCAACTGGACTTCATTGGATCCGGGAGGGTTGGTGTTATCGTAGGCCTTCACCGTCAGACCCACACTCAAAAGCTGTTCCTTGATGATCATGTACTGGATGGAGGTTGGACCGGGTGTTGCGATGACTTTTCCAGCCCACTTCTCCTTGACAAGTACCATATATCCGTCTTCAAGAACCGCCATACCCGGTTCATCACCAAAAATACCCGATCCCTCCGTATTGGCCCTTGCCAAAACAATGGAGGTATCATCAGCATTTGTCCTATCGGACAACGCAAATCCCGTACCAGCCAGTACGACGATGAGTGCGAGGACGATAGCCCAAAGCTTAACATTCCAGTTGAATAGCTTAATCACGTTCGCTACGCTCCTATGCCTCTAAAAGCTGATGAGTCAATATAACCCTTTTGAATAATAATTGTACAAAGAGGATAATATACTAATATCTATGACAACCCTAGGATAATACGACATCCGTCGAACGGATATCATCCTCCTGTCACTGTGGCTATTACGGTTATCACAAGTGAAACTAGTGCCACCACCAATCCGAATCTGGCACCGTTCTTCCCAAGGTACGGGCCCATCGCGAACCCT
>JAFVZR010000066.1 GCA_017508065.1 Candidatus Methanomethylophilaceae archaeon | reverse complement strand
CATCGGCTCTTGTAGAGCAAGGGGTCTATCTGTTAACCGTATTTATAGATAATCGAGAGCGAAAGATGTGTGGGGGAACGGACGTGTTCATGCGAAGGATGTCTAGACTATGGATGGACATGATAGTCTGGCACATAGGTATTGCGATCAACCATCGGTTTCCAAAAATCCGATGGATGGGACCGTGGGTTTCGAGAGGGATCGACGTTCCGAAACTGGGAGAGTCGAACATATTCCCTGTGCCATCGATTCCGAAAAATGAATCGTTTCTATTCGTTAATCGATTATAATCGATTATAATCGATTATCTAATATAATCGAAAAGACATATACTATCATGCTGGAAGACGGATCGACTGAATACAAAGAGGAATACACAGAAAAGCTCATCAAATCGTTGGTGGCTTTTTCCAACACAACAGGCGGAAAAATAATCCTGGGTATCAACGACAAGATGCAGACCGTTGGATTGTCCGATTCCGATGACACTGCCAAAAAATGTGTCGCTGCCGTGGCAGATAAGGTCCGTCCGGACATAACCATGACGACAAAGGTGACCGTCGACGAGAACGGGGGCAAACCCTTGGTGATCATTGACGTCCACGAGGGAGATAAGAAACCGTACTACCTACGTGAAAAGGGACTGAGAGCGGAAGGCGTCTACGTCCGCGAGGGTACATCATCCATCCCTGTAACCGAAGAGAGATTCCAGCAGATGTTGATGAATGCGAAGTCCCAGGCATTCGAGAACCAGATATCCTTCGTCCAGAACCTCACATTCGATTATCTCAGGTCCAAATTCGAGGCGCAACTGCTCACGCTGACGGACGACAATATGGAATCGCTTCATATCCGCAAGGGTAACGAATACACACAATTGGGATACATCCTCTCGGACCAGTATGATCAGTCACTCAAGATTGCCGCATTCGTGGATGAGTACAGGAGCGAGTTCATCGACCGCAACGAATTCACGGGATGCATACTGAAACAGATGGATGAGGCACTTGCTTTCATCTCCAGATATAACAGAACGTCATCAGTCATCAAAGGTACGTACAGGGAAGATGTGAAAGAGTTCTCCGAAGTATCCATAAGAGAAGCGATTGCCAATGCGATCGTCCATCGCGATTACAGCCTGGACGATTCCATACTGGTATCGGTATATCCGAAGATGATAACCATAACCTCCCCCGGAGGTATGAGGAGACCGTATACCATAGAGGAGCTGACAAGAGGCGTGTCATCGCTGAGGAACAGGAATCTGGCCGCAATACTTTACAGGCTGAAACTCATAGAGGCCTACGGCACAGGTATCCCCCGTATCTTCGGTTCGTATGATGGGTTGCCGGTAAAACCCACCATCGAAACGGGAGGATCGTCCTTCACCATAACCCTACCTGCGGAGAACGGGAACGAGAAGAGTGACATCGCCACATTCCTTGAAGGAAGGGGAGAATTCACCCGTAGCGAGATGGAACACGAACTGGGTCTGAGCAAATCGGAAACGGTATCGATACTCAACGGATTGATCAGGGACGGAACCATTGTGAGGGTTGGTCAGGGAAGATCGGTGAAGTACAGACCGAATAGGCCGTTATGATCCAAGATCCGGATGAGACAGGTAATGGAAAAGGTTACAAAAATCCACATACCCAGACATACATCCGAAATGAAAGTTCGACGTTACCCATACGGAATATCGGACAACCACGATGGCCCTTATATCCTACCGACATGATTCGTGATCATGTACCGTACCGACAGCCACGATCCCGTTAGGATGAGCAAGTGCCTCAGCCGTATGCTGAGACACCGTCCGGACCTGCCACATGACGAGTATGGCTGGTTCTACATCGACGATGTGGTGAGCAGGGGCAGTATGACGAGGGAACAGGTCCTGGAACTGGCACATACCAACCACAGGTACGAGCTGTCTCCCGAAGGGGACATGATCCGTGCGTGTCACGGTCATTCCATCGAGATCACGTACGATGTGGAGGTGGAACCTCCGGAGATACTGTACCACGGAACATCCCAGAAGGGATTCGAGGGGATACTGAGGTCCAGCATGATCACCAAGATGTCCAGGACGAAGGTGCACCTTTCCGATGACCCGGAGAAGGCGATGGCCGTCGGAAGCAGACATTCCGGAGGAAGTCCGATACTGTTGAAGGTGTACGCCGGAAGGATGTACCGTGCCGGGATGAGGTTCAACCTGTCGAACGATGGGGTGTACCTTACGGAGAGGGTACCGCTTCGCTATATCGAAAGGGAACCTGGCACAAGCGTGAGGCATAGCATGCATCTTGGGGAAAGACCGTTCGATAGGATCCTGTCCGGCAGGAAGACGGTGGAACTGAGGCTCCTGGACGACAAGCGCCGCATGGTGTTCGAAGGGGACTCGATCGTGTTCTCCTGCGAGGACAGGAGCGTGCTGATGAGGGTCGTGGGCCTGCATTTCTATCCGAGTTTCGTGGAGCTGTACGATTCCTTACCGAAGAGCATGCTGGGATATGCCGAGGATGAGGTGGCCGACCCCGAGGATATGCTGGAATTCTACGATCCGGACAGGATAGAGGAATATGGGGTCGTAGGGATAGAGGTCGAGCCGTACGATCAGATGTGAAACTTCCCTCTGTCATACTGAGACAACTGACCCAGCTTCCTGATGAGACGCGACCTGTCCATGGAATATGGCCTCTGATCGAGATACGTCGGACGGTCCAGACCGGCGATGTCGTAATCCTCGATGAGTTCGCGCATCTGGGACATACTGTCCTGAGATGTGCACTTGTAGAATGTGACCTTGTCGTTGGAATAGGATAGGATGACTATCGGCCTGTCCTTGACACCGTCGATCTTGGATGCCCACCACACCTCCCCTCTCTTCGGGGTGGAGCCCGTATCCCGTCTCTGCGGCTTCTGGCTCCTGCGGTATTGGTGCATATAGTCGGTCATGGTGGGTTCACCCTCCCTCAGGAATCTACCGTATACGATATAGGGCTTTGTGAACGCCTGCGGACGTACAGGATTGTATTGACCGTACGATCATCGGAACGTATCTGGTACTGACTCCGTGTTCGGCTCCGCCGAACACATCATCATATTCGGAAGGACGGTGTCATGCTCGGTGCCCCGAGGGAGCACACTCGCGGACACCTTATTGTCAACGGGATTGTCGCATCCCCTTTTCTGGTTGCTATTCCATATTTTGTTAAATATGTATTATTATAAACTGAATTCTCAATCGATATTCGAAAGGGTTCTGAAAAGGGCCTTTCTAACACGAAAGGAGTTGATTGAACGAAATTGGAAAGGAATATGATCATAGCCTTGGCGGTCGCAGCAGTGCTCGTCATAGGTGTAGTGGTCGTAGTGGTGAATTTCCAACACTCGAAGGTCACCGTCACCATCGAACAGGAAGGTGAAGGTACGGTGGAACCTTCGGTTGGAAGCCACGAATACGATAAGGACAGTACGATCACTGTCAAAGGAACGCCTGCGAACGGATACACACTGTACGCCATCACCGTCAATGGGAAATCCGTCACAGTGAACGATAACCAGGCCGACATCAAGGTCGCTGACGGAATGAAGATCGTGGTCTCGTTCCAGAGCAGCGTCGGCGTATCCACACAGGACCCCAGTGCCAGCATGTCCGTGCCCGGACCATATGGCAGGGATGCGACCGTCACCGTGACCTTCACCGGGTTGATCGGTACCGATTCCCTGATGGCTAGGAACTACGCATCCGAGAACTACGGAACGAAGGCGTCGATCCTGGACATGAAATTGGCCAAGAACACCAACTTCGAGAGTGCCAGCATCGTGATGTCGATGTCCGGTGACCTTTCGAAGGGAACCGTCGTCTCCCTCTCCGGAGGCGCACAGCCCACCGACATCTCCATGCACTACGATAGTGCCAGCAACATGTCCGTGGTGTCCTTCGTGACCTCACACTTCTCAGAGTTTCTGATCTATGACGGACACGTCAGCACCCCTCAGGGACTCAGGAACATCGCACAGATGGTCAACACCGATATGGCCGACATCCCATACGTGATCCTTGATAAGGACATAGACCTGAACAACCAGGAGTGGACGCCCATCGGAAAGGACAGTGCGGACTCCACCAACAAACCGTACGCGTTCAACGGAACGTTCGACGGAAAGGGATTCCGCATCATGAACATGACCATCAGTACAGGTAACAACCAGGTGGGATTGTTCGGTGTCGTCGAGAACGCCGTCATATCCGACTTCACCCTGATGAACGTCAACGTGCTCGGAGGATCCAAGGTCGGAGCTGTCGTAGGTGAGTCCTACCTCAAGACCCAGATCACCGATGTGGATGTGAAGAACTGTACCGTCGTAGGTAACCACTTCGTAGGAGGTATCGTCGGATACATGCAGGGAGCAGTGAAAGAATGTACGGTCACAGGTACTTCCGATGCACATTCCACGATCAAGGCCATCCCCGTCACATCCGGCACGACCTACATCGACGGTGACAAGGTCGGAGGTATCGTCGGATACGTTCAGAATCACCAGACGGATATGACCTATACAGTCTCCGCCTGCGAGCTCGGATACACCGATGTCATCGCATACCGCGATGTCGGAGGAATAATCGGATGCATCGTAGAGACAGACCCGGAGTATGCAACGATGGTCAACGGCAACGTGGTCTATGATGTCAACATCACAGCAGACCAGACGGTCAACCCGTACGGATATGTCACGCCCAACGCCAACAAGATCATCGGACGTCTTTCCGGAGAGTACACCGCAAGGAACAACATGTTCAGTCAGACCATGACCATGGTGCGTGTAGCAGTGGACTCGAACTCCGATCTGGAGGAGATCATGGACAACAGCTCCGACAAGGTCTATGCGAAGCTGAGTACCAACCTCGCACTGAACAGCGGTTCCGATGTGCAGTACGGCGGAAGGAACACCGCACAGATCACCATCGACGGAAACGGCAACACGTTGACACTGAACACCACGTACATGTCCACCATGGACCTGGTCAACCCCGGAGGAATGCTGATCCTCAACAACCTGAAGATGACCAGCTCTCAGACTTCCGGTACCTGGGACATCTACGACATACTGTTCCAGTGCAACGTCACCATGGAATCCGTATCCTTCGACAAGGCCATAGCATTGGACAACATCGGAAAGACCTCCGTACTGAAGAACGTGAAGATCACCGAGGGCAACGACTACTATGCTATGTGGATCGCTGCAGGTGCGGACGTGTCCATCGACGGACTGATCATCGACTCCGAGGGAAGGGGAATAAAGGTCTCCGACCAGTACGTCTCCAACCCCGGACTGACGGAGATCACCATCTCCAACTCCACGTTCGACACGGTGAAGAAGGCTGCGATCCTCGTCGGAAGTGCAGGAGGTGCATACATCGATTGGGGTACCGGAAACGACATCTCCAAGGTGTCCGCGGACAAGAACAACGCGGTATGGGTGGACATAGACTATGTACCGTTCGCCGGAAAGGTGACCGTCAAGGGCTGTACCAAGGTCGTCGAACCCACCAATGCCTGAAACGCTTTGATCGAACATGGTCGCGCTATGCGCGGCCGTGTGTCTTTTTCAATACCACCCGATGATGACCATTCGATCGGACAACAGAGTATGTGCCGAATCTGTTAATTGCGAAAAACCCGATTTTCGCAATTAACGAAATCCATAATTGCGTGAGCGCAATTAACGATGACCGACCATCCGAACAAAGAATATAAAATCGGAATTGTTGTTCGATAGCCATATAAACTACCACCCAGAGGATGATGTATGACGAACGACACGGACAAGGTGGAGCACCTGAAGATGATACAGGAGGTCATCAAAAGGGTCGCGGACAATTCGGCACAGATCAAGAGGTGGACCATAGTCGTGCTCACTGCCGCGATAGCGTTGTCGGCCAGCGAAGGGATGGGATTCGCGATACTGCTATGCATATTCCCATGCATGATGCTGTGGTGGATGGACTCCTACTACCTCACACAGGAGAAACAGTACAGATTGTTGTTCGATGACGTCAGGTTCGGAGTGAAGACCGATTTCGACATGTGTTCCACGGGATACAGGAAGGAACTTCCAAGGAGATTCGGAAGTGTGGAACTGGGGACCATGTTGACCGTATCCGAATCCAGGTTCTACATCTCCTTGATCCTGATATTGGTGGTCGTTGGGGTCGTTTGCATCATCTGATATTGGATCGCCCCATGACATCGACACGAACGGGATCGCGATCGCAACTTACCTTTCTCGAACAGCGGGTGCATCAGGTAGATGATCTTCGGTTCATCGCTCTCCGCCTTCTCGGATGCTGTTTTGAGTAACATTATCTCCTCGCGACTCATGATGCGATCGTAGTCATCCATGTCGGTACGGAAGTCCGGTATCACCCATGAAGGTAACTTGTTGAGCACCTTCATACGCATGAATCCGAACGGGCCGAATATCGGACGTCTGAAATCGAAGAAACGGGACATGTCCGCCCTGAAGGCCTTTTCTACGGAGTCCAGGTGCTTGTGTTCGCGACGATAGACGTTCATCCACTTCCTGACGAATCCGGTCCAACCGTCCCTGCATACGATGGTATTGTGCGATGCGGAGAACGGATTGTAATGCTTTATCCCACCCAACCCGGGAGCTATTGCAACCTTCCCGCGTTCCAACATACGGACCCAAAGGTCCCAGTCCTGATGGTACACAAGATGGTGGTCGAACCCCATGAGTTCGATGAACGGTTCCCGTCTTAACAAGACGAAAGAGTTGGAACCTATCACGTTGCCGCCGAAGATCTCCGAACCTGAGGGAACGGAGGGAGTGAACACCGCTTGACCACCTTCCGAGTCTGTCACACGGATATAGGCCGATGTGACCATGCATACATCATCGTCCATCAACGCCATACGGTCCTCGATCATATTCGGGTACCATTCGTCATCGCCGTCCAGGAAACAGATGAACTCCGATGTGCAAAACAAGGCTCCGCGATTCCTGGATTCGGATGCGTTATAGTAATAACAGTACCTCAACACGATCTCCCTGTCAGTTCTGCGTACCAACTCAGTCAGATCGTTGATCAGACGTTTCTTGGACTCGATGATGACGATCTCGTCCACAGGATAGGTCTGGTTGAGAACGGATGTCAGTGCACGTTCCACGAGTTCGATGTCCGTTGCATGTGATACGATTACGGCGGCTACGCCCATATTCAATCCACGAAAATTCGGGTTTATAAAGCAATGCTATTCATATAAGAATATTTTAGACAAAACGGGGGAGACTTTATGAAAAACGAAATATCGGTTGTTTAGGGATTTTTAGGAAATGTGCCACATGATGGGAGTTTTTGAGATCCCGAACGTAGAATCATGATTGGATCGGAACGCGGGTCCGACGAATCGTGACAGGATGTTGCACGCCGGAAGTGATGTGTATTTTTTGGATTCGAGGATATGAAAAATGATGTGAGTTTTGATGATAAATGATGTTTTTTCTGAGTGGTACGAAATAGGATGGTAAAGAAATCGATGTTTTTTCAATAATCTGGTTAATTTTTGAATGTGTAAAAGTACTCTAAATCGATAGAGAAAATCACACATATCGGATAAATGATATATCCTTCAAATAGGAGATATTTAAAACAATATCCTCTGAGAATGGAAAGTGCAGAGCCAGGATGTACAAAAGAATACATTCATCGATTTTTATGCTATGTTTTTGAGAAATTCATCGATTTAGAAATTCCTAAATTCGGAGTGTCGAGGAATTCACAGTGACATCCATAATTTCGGCCCCTACCCATCCATGATCTCATGTTGGACAGTAAAAATCGATTACAAAATTTTCAGGATATGGTTGAATCGACCATCCAACAATTTTTTGAAATAATCCATTTCAGCAAGAAAACGTAACGAATTTTAGAAATTCCAAAAAGTTGAAAATCAAACTGTCCAACCTGAGATCAAACACTGGATCGCAATAACATCATCTTGCTCGAGAATATGCTTTCATGATGAATTCTGGCGTGTGTACACGATCGCTATCCGGGAAATCCACAATGTTGTTTGTTACCAGGATCGTGGGCGCGCAACCGATGAATGAGTAGATCATCGTGTCCACCCAATCGATCTTATTACAGGTTTTACACACCTCCATCCTTTCACTCATCAGTTCTGCAGCGATATCTGCTTCCTTTTTGGTGAATGGGACGATCTTTAGTCCTGCTTTTGAGATCAATTTATCCAACTTAGTGAAATCCCATCCGTTCGATAACGCCTGTCTTTTGTACTCCATGTACACTATTGCGGGCACGCATTTGTCACCATGATAGTTGGCGGCGAGCCAATATACGAAATCGTTGTCCCTCAATGCATTGGTATCCAGAATCAACTTGGGGAAAGAGGTCATTTTAACCTTCCAACTCAGATAAGATCTCTCTCAATTCGGACAACCTCTCCTCCCTGGAGGATAGGAGCCCGAGAACCACAGGATTGCTGGTGTTCGGAGAACACAGTTGGGCAGCATAGTTCTGTATGGATATCTCGAAATCATTCTCCCTCTCAGGAAGCATCTCCCTCCAGATGTTGAGTGTTTCGCGCGTTATGTTCTCATGACACCTGTTGTTCAATCTGAGATGATAGCAGAAGTAGAACCAGAACGTCTCTGCAAGATCGAACAGATCCCCTCCGGACGCACCATTGACAGCTGCTTCCCTGAACACGCTTGAGAACCTATCCTTCTGATCGGATAGCGATTTGAACTCCCTTGGGAATGATCCCATTGCAGATTCGAACAGCCCCATGACATACTGTTCAAAATTGTCAAAACCTACCTGGTTCAAGGATATCTGGAGTGACTCTCTCAATTTCCTATAGTTCTTTTGGAATTCGAAAGGAGCTCCGCTATAGACTTCGTCCACAGCAGTCTCCATACCCTCTCTGTCTTCCCCATGTTCATTGATGAATTCGAGTATATAGTCCTCGGATCTTCTTACGAGATCATCCTTGTAATTAATATGAGGGGTCGGACCCCTGTATGAGACTGTGGTCTTCATCAGATCGTCATGAGTCCATTGGATGTATGGAACATAATACCTCACGACCGCATCACCCCACCTGTACCAACAATGGGGCAACCTTATGTCATACCCTTCCGATTTGAGTTGTCTGTGCAGTAGAGTGAGACACTTATTGAACAGAATGCCGGTGGCATCGGAACCATATTGATTCCTATATTCTTCGGTGAAGATGTATGAGGCTATCCTGACATAATCGGTTTTATTCTTTGACATCGTATCGACCTCCCCATACCCATAAGGGGCATCAGCTACGTAGAAAACATCGGCTATTGCCGGCAAATCCAGTGATACGATGTACGTAAATATGCTTTATGGGAATCAAAATTGTATTGTAGGTAGGTCAACCACAGATTTGATCGATGGCGATTCAAAATCACCTATCTCTCAAATATCGGTTTGAGTAAACGATGATGGGGATTGAATCAGAGGTACTCAAGGGACATCACATTATTTGCCCTGATGCCCCGGATCATGTTTCAACACTTCTTCGATCATCTCATCCAGATTTGTAGCCTCACAACCCCTCAACAATTCCAACAAGTAATCGATATCGACATCATTCAATAACTCCCTATACGATTCGGGCTTATTGTTTCGATCTATTTCGAAACCGATACTTCTGAAGACGTCATCCAGATCTCTCCTGTTAATGATGGGAATTATGCAATCCTTCAATGGACAATCCTTAAACATCTCCTTTGAAAGATACTCATGAACAGAACGTTCATCGTTATCCACATCCATGATAATGAATATCCGCAGATCCTTGAACCCCTTCCTGTTCCTGTACTCGATGTTTGGATATCTCTTCTTGAGTCGAGAACTGTCATAGTAACCATTCTCTTTCATGAATTCCAAAAGAGAATTGATCATCACGGAATTGTTACCGCCGTTTCTGGAATCCACATCTATATGCACACGAGTCTCCTTTGTAATCCACTTTGCTAGGATGACCTCGGATTTACCATGGCATATCGTGATGAAATTGGTCGTTCCGACTCCTTCATCTTTGATGCTTCCAATATATCCCTCAACCCGATATCCGCAACGAAGGGGACCCCGGAGTAATAACCTTCAAGGTACCTCTTCTGGACATTGGTCTTAACATTGGGAGGTTCGGTGGCCTGGATACTTGCGATTTGCTTGAATCCCTTCCTATCGATCGATATGATGAAGATGTTGGGGGCATCCTTGTATGTCATAAGAGATGTGTTGTGGGTCGTAGCGAGGAGTTGTCCGGTTATGTCCGGAATACACTGACTCATCAACTGAGACATCAACAGATCATGGACCTCCGTGTCAATTTCGTCGATTACCACGGTCATCCCATCCGCACACATGAGCAGGAATGGAAGAATGCCCATCAAACGCTTGGTTCCAGAGGATTCCGCCTCTGCAGGGATGGACCTTATCTTCCCTGCGATCCTCTTATCGAAGTACAACTCATATCTGATCGTATCATCATTGATGTTCT
>JAFVZR010000065.1 GCA_017508065.1 Candidatus Methanomethylophilaceae archaeon | reverse complement strand
GTGCATGACGATCATGTCCTTCTTCGCCTCCCTGAGCATAGCATTGTCGATCCTGTAGGTTCCAGCGACCTTGTTGTACTCGGCCGGGTCGGGGAACCTCTCCTTCTGGATCCTGGTGACGTAGAGGACGTCGGCCTCGGAGATGACATCCTCGAGGGATGCGGTCTGAACGGGGTTGCAACCCTTGGACTTGAGGTGGGTGACGATGTCCTCGGGCATCTGGAGGGACTCGGGTGCTACGAACGTGAGCTTTGCACCGAACATGGTCAGTGCGTCTACGAGGGAATGGACGGTCCTTCCGTACTTCAGGTCTCCGACCATGGCGATGTTGAGTCCGTCGAGGGATTCCTTCGCCCTCTTCATAGTGAAGAGATCCAGAAGTGTCTGTGTGGGGTGCGATCCGGCACCGTCGCCGGCATTGATGACGGGATTCTCGGAAACATTGGCTGCGAGTCTCGCCGCACCTTCGTAGGGGTGTCTGAGGACGATGACGTCACAGTACGCATCCACCATCCTGATGGTGTCCGAGAGGGTCTCTCCCTTGGAGATGGAGGTGGCCGAGATCTGGGAGACATCGATGACATCCGCACCGAGTCTGTGTGCGGCACTCTCGAAGGAGAGTCTGGTCCTTGTGGAGGGTTCGAAGAACAGGTTGCCGACGATCCTTCCGTCGAGCATCTTGGATTTCTTCTCGCCTCTGGCGATTGGGATCATCTTTTCGGAGAGGTCGAGAATGGTCTCGATCTGTTCTCTCGAAAGATCTCTGATCGATACGATGTCCTTGTCGTAGAATTCCCTGTAGTCCATGAAGGAATATCGCACACACGACTTTTAACTTTGTCGCGTGCGTGAAGAACGCTGTACGATGTGCCAGAATGTATTAATCGTTGTTACATTCCGTTTTCATGGAATTTCTGTGGTTATGCTATGATTTCGGTGACGGTCAAGCACCAACGTCTAATATACGCACACGATAGAGGGTCGCATGCTCGACGTGAACTACCGCTCCTTCAGAGGCAGGGTATGCGAATACAAGGATGGGGAGACCTCCATCACTACTCCCGCGGTCCTCCGCACGGTCAACGGACCCTGTGACGACCGTATCCACATCCTGGTGGAGGGCGGCAGCAGGTTCTACGTCGATAACGGAGTCAAACATCCGCTCGATGGCGGTCAGATCACATCCACGTCCTTCGGACTCTTCAAGGGCGGTGTGGTCATGTGCGGTGAGAAGGTCGCTTCCGTGAGGTTGCCCCTGCCGGAGAAGATCGAGCTGCCTGAGACCGTGGAGGTTCTCCTTTTGTCCAACGCATATGACCTTCGTGGAAATGCGAGAGCGTTGGTGGATGCGGTCATAAAACTCCGTGAATCCGTGGGTTACAATGTCGTGCTCGGTTTCCTTGGAATCGCAGAGCCCTCGACATTGGCACTTCTGGCATACATGGGGGTGGACCTGTTCGACGATTCCTTGTGTAAGGTGCTGGGTTCACGCGGGGTGCGCACCATCCCCGAAGGTCTCATCGAATCCGCCGGAGATGTCACCGAGAGCAACGTCAATGACCTGATGATCGAATGTGCCAAGGTATCGGATTTCATCAGAGGCGGAAGGCTCAGGGAGCTCGTCGACCAGCGCGTTTCCTCCTCACCCATCTCCGTCGCGGCACTGAGGGTCTTCGACAGAGTTGGCTACGACTATCAGGAGGAAGCGATCAACAATGCGGGATCCAGGTTCTCGTGCAACACGACACAGTCCCTCAGGAGGCCGGACGTCCTCAGATACAGGAAGACGTTCATGGAGAGGTACGTCAAACCACCACACAAGAAGGTATTGCTCCTCCTGCCCTGTTCCGCGAAGAAGCCCTATCACACCTCCAAGACCCACAAGAGATTCTCTTTCTCGATCCACGCATCCAATTTCGATACCGTGGTTCATGAGGTCATCGTCACTTCGCCTCTCGGTGTCGTTCCACGCGAACTCGATTGTTTCTATCCCGCAAACTCATATGATATCCCCGTTACCGGTGAGTGGAAGTGCCAGGAGAAGGAATTCATCAGGGAGATGGTCTCCCATTTGATGGATCAGGGATATGAGAAGGTGATCTCTCACCTCGGTGAGGACACAGAGTTGATCGCCGGTCTCCGTGATGACATCGTCGAGACCGTAGTTGGTGATTCCGTTTCCCCTGCATCCTTGACCAACCTCGAGAATGCATTGAGGGATGCCACTGTAGGGATGAAGGTCGGGGACTATGCGGAGGACAGGAAGGAAACGATACGTTCCGTTCTCAGCTTCCAGTTCGGAAAGGACATCGCAGACAGGATCATGGACGAGAACACTTTCGGAACCGGAAGGTTCCCCTACTGGAAGATCCAGAGGAACAAGGTACAGTTGGCCATGATGTCCGAGGAGAGAGGTGCGTTCTCTCTCACTGTGGACGGAGGGAAGGTCGTTGCCGAATCCGGAAGGAACATCGTCAACATGATGGACTTCGAATTGAAAGGAAATCTGTTCGCCGTAGGTGTCATCGATGCCGATCCCGGAATCCGCATCGGTGACGAAGCAGTCGTCATGAAGAACGGAGAGGTAGTCGCCGTCGGGGTCGCCGTTATGTCCGGAAAGGAGATGACCCAGCTCAAGCGTGGTATCGCCGTCAAGATCAGACACAAGGCCAAGAAGTGATCCGTCACAAAAACCGTTCATGGGGGTCGGACGCATAGGCCATAGGTCCTGTGCGTCGGAACCTCCATTTTTCATCCAATTTCATCCATATCGTGTCCCAAACTTACACTTTGGACATGTGCCAGATTATCCATTCATCGTGTTGATTAAAAATAGGCGGTCACGGCTCAATGGTATCCATTTCATGTCAAATATGACTATTTTCTGGGGAAAAATTATTCACACCTTATATACTCCGAAAAAATTACGGTTGTCTGGCACAATTTTTTCGGATTTTTTCGGTGACCTCCCCCTCTGAAGTTTATATGTGAGAAGTGGGATGATAGAATCAGAGGCCGAAAATCATCCCCAATACGGCACTCTGGGGCAGAGCATCTCCCATCATCCCATTTATCGCCGCTCTGCCTCTCACTTCTTTTTCTGGAACGTACCGTCCTTCTTCTGACGAACAACGTGTGTGTCCTGATTCTTGGCCAGTTGTTTAGCGTAGGCCTCGGCTTCCAGTTTGGTCTTGAAGACCTTCGTGGCCTTGGAGGATCCCTCTAACTTGACCTGCCATCCGCGTTCGTGGGGCAGGACGTACTGCTTCTTCACTCTGGTGGATTTCTTCTCTTCTGGAGCATCAGCTGTCTTTTTCTCATCTGCCATATGATCTCTCCCATGTACGGTGACCCCGTACAAGGAAAAAATCGAATTACAACTATAAACGACTGTTCACGTCCGCCATACGTAAAGTTGGTCAGACTCTGAAGGATGATGCGAATTTCGATCTCTTCCACTCGCCGTTGGAATCTCTGAAATAAGGTACGGGTTCGGAACCGTCATCGTTGAACTCCATCACATCGACGATGCAGTTGACGCCCCATCTCGCAATGTACTCTTCCGCCTTTGCGATCGCACCTTCGAGAGTATCGAATTTGATGGGCCTGAAAGAGGACTGAGAACATTCGGTGTACAGGCGTACGTCGGCTTCGAACCATTTGGTCATTGGTCGTGTTATCATTTGTCCGTATATAAGCAAAAGCGCGATTGTTATCAACGATGGCGTGTATGTACGTCACATGGGTATTCTTGACAGATTCTTCAGATCCAAGACCAAGGAGGTCGAAATCGATGAGCCCAGGCTCTCCATCTCCGAGTTGATCGAATCTGCCGAGAATGGAGATCCTGAGGCACAGTTCGAATTGGGCGGCGCATACCATAACGGTGCAGGTGTCCCCCAATCCTATGCCGATGCGTTCAAGTGGTTCAAGATGGCCGCTGAGAACGGTATCGTCCAGGCCCGTTTCAATATCGCATACATGTACGTCAACGGCATCGGTGTACCGCAATCGTATGAGCGTGGGATCATCCATTATCAGAAGGCCGCGGAGGCAGGCGATGCCGCAGCACAATTCAATCTGGGCACATTGTACAGGGAAGGCAAAGGCGTTCCAAGGTCGCACGAACGTGCAGCCAGTCTTTACCTCATGGCGGCTGCACAGGACTCCTCTCCTGCTCTGTTCAACCTCGGTCTGATGTACTTCAACGGTCATGGTGTCCCCCAGTCGTACGAGGCCAGTGTGAAGATGTATCAGAAGGCGTCCGACCTCGGTCATTCACACGCGCAGTACAATCTCGGTATGATGTATCTGGAGGGTATGGGCGTCGATCAATCCTATGCCGAAGCGGCGAAGTACTTCGCATTGGCGGCCGAACAGGGACATGTGGATGCTAAGGTCAACCTCGGTGTCATGTACGACCAAGGATTGGGTATCGAACGCTCGCCCAAGGATGCGGAGGCCTGTTTCCTCTATGCCTCGGAAGCGGGTGATGCGGTCGCTCAGTTCAATCTCGCTACGATGTACGAGTCCGGTAGGGGCATCAGGAAGTCAATGAAGAAGGCCATCAGGTACTACACCCTGTCCGCGAACCAGGGCTATGAGGATGCCATCCTGGCGTTGAACAGGATCAATCAGAAGTGATGTGTACCGTCCGATCCGGAATCCACCGATGTTACAGGGGATAAAGACCGTTGTTCTTTGATATGAGTTGAGAGAAAAGATGGTGCACCCGCCGGGATTCGAACCCGGGCGACAAGCTTGGAAGGCTTGAATCCTAACCAACTAGATTACAGGTGCTTGAAACTCCTTATTCATAACATGTATTTAACTATATTGGATGACCTTTTCTTGAAAGACGTCAAGAACATATACATTTCCTATTTTTTCAAAGATATTCTGCATTTTTATAGTTATATAATGCCGTTGCATTGAGGTCGATATGTCTGTCAGGCAACCATTGGTCTCCGACCCCCGGAACATCGGGCACTATCGGACCATGGACACTATCATGGAGGAGTTATCCTCGGATAACGAGAAGGTCGTTCGCAGGGCTAAGGCGAATTATGAGACATGTCTCTCCAGGATAGGTGAGTTTGCCAATGATTCCACTGTCTGTAGAAGGTTCATAGATCTCACATTCGAACAGTTCCCGGATGATTGCGAGAGCCTCACATCGAAACTCATGGACTATGTGGACAAGGACGATACGTCCGTTCTGTTGTATCTGACGGAAAGACTCATCGCCTCGGGTGATACGGCCACGGCCTCAATGGTGTTCGGCAGTCTGACTCCGGGACAGGATCTCGCATTGAAGGAATACGTCCTTGGAAGGTTCTCCTATATCGTAGGGGATATGGATGAAGCGAAACAGCATTTCATCAAGGCCATTCTGACCAACCCTACGTTGTATCCTGCTACGGAATTCCTTCATGCCATAGACACCAGGTTCGGATGGTTGCATATCGCCAACATCATGCGTGTCATTAACGGTGAACTTCCGATCACATATGATTCCATCATCGGAGGCGAGATGGAGGAGCTGTATACGATATGCGAGCAGTGGTCGACAGGTGATTGGAACGGGGCTATCGCTGCCATACGCAGATTGCCGTCATTCGATGAGGGCGACCCCTTCACGCTATCCGTGTACGCCAAGATGTCCACCAGATCAGGTAATTACCGTGAGGCTCTGGAGGTCTATTCCAGGGCCTTGGACGTCCTGAAGGATAGCGAATACATCTCCCTGGGGTTGGCGGAAGCATACGATGCCATAGGCGATTACGAGTCCTCCGCTGCATTGTTGGAACGTGTAGAGGGGTTCAACCCTCATAGCCCCAGGATCCTTGTCACGAAGTACGTCTCGTTGTTGAATGACGGAAGAAGACAGGATGCGGAACATACGCTCGAGACACTGATGGGGTCTGCAGATCTGGATGCCGTGGATTTGGAAAGGTGCATCGGTGCTCTCAGATACAATGGTATGAACATCGAGGCGACCAATCTGACGAGGAGGGTGTCCGCAAGATGCATAGATAGGGCATATGGGGAATTCCTTCTGGCATCCGATGACCTTGCCAACAGGAATTATCGTTCGGCCATCTCACATGCTAACTCCGCGTTGAGGATGGAAAAGTCCTTCATAAGAGCCAGATGTCTCCGTGTAAAGGCGTATCTGGAGACGGACGGTGTCACGAAAGCCATGCAGGACGTCAACAGGATGTTGGATGAGGATTCCAACGACATCAACGTATTGGACGTGAAGAAGGACATCCACATCGCCATCGGACAGTACGAGGAGGCATTGGGGATATGCGACCTCATGATCCGTATCGATCCCCGCAATGCGGACGTCATGAAGGATCGCGCCATAGTGCTGGGTCTTATGGGCGACCATAAGGGGTCATTGGACTCTTACAGGGAGGCCCTCAATATCCGTGGGGATGTACGCCTGTTCATATCGATAATAACCGAGCTCCTGAGACAACGCAGAGTGCAGGACCTCCGTCATTTGGTGGACGATTTCGATGACGTGTTCGGAAGGTCGACATTGGTGTGGAGGCTTCGCGGAAACGCGGAGTATGTCGCAGGGATGTACGAGGAAGCGGCCACGTCATATGAGAGGGCAGCGGAGCTGTCCCCCAATGAAGGCGATATCTGGCACAGTAAGGGGTTGGCCGAAGAGGCCGCCAAGATGTACAGGGAGGCGGAGGACTCCTTCGGCAGGGCGTTGCTCGTGGACCTGGACAATACCGAGTATTGGATCTCCAAGGCCGTCATTCAGGAGAAGCGTGGTAACTTCCGCGGTGCGATAGCTTCCCTCAACAAGGTGATCTCCTCTTCGGACAATGGTGTATTCCCACTGACAATGAAGGCGAGATTGCTTGTCAGATGTGGAAGGGTGAGGGAATCGATATATTTCCTGGATCAGGCCCAAAGGATCGATCCGAACAATCTGGGTATAATGCGTCTCAGCAAGGATGTGTTCATGCACCTCGGCGAATACGAGATGGTCATCAGACTCTGTAGGAAGATCAACAGCATCACGGGAGGGGATTACAATGCCACCATGGACCTGATATTTGCATACATAGTGGCTGACGATCAGACATCGGCCACGAGCCTTCTGGACCAAATCTCCATGAATCACGATCTTTCGTTGGAGGTGTTGTTGAAATGCGCTCAAGCGTATCATAAGATCGGTGATTTCGATAATGAGGCAACGATGTTGGAGCGGGCTTTGGAACTGTCACCGGATGATCGGGGCATATTGGCCGACCTGGCGGAGGCATACGTCGTTTCCGGTAACAGGGTTCTCGCTTCAAGCATATACGAACGTCTCAGGGACGTGGATCCCGGGGACAGGGGCATTGCGGTGAGGAAAGTGATCCTGGATGTTGTGCCAGATGTCGTCCTGGATGAACCTGTCCCATCACTGGCGGAGGATCATATGGATCTGATGGACATCGCACGGAGGACATTGGAGTCCGGTATGGTGGACGAGGCCATCCAGATCTACCATAAGGTGATCGAGGATAATCCGGATTGCATCGAAGCCCACCTCGCCATCCTTGATATCATGATGGATAGAGGGGATATTGTGGATGCGATAGCGATGGCGTCAGAATCCGTACACGTGTTCCCCAACGATTCGCGTATCCTGAAGATGATGGGGGACGTGTACGTTCGTGCAGATGACTGTAGAAAAGCCGTCGATGCCTATACGGATGCCATGAAGTTGGGGATGGAGACCGCGGAGTTGCACGCATCCTTGGGTCTGGCACTGGAGAGCATCGGAATGAACCGCATGGCTCTCGACAACTATCGTCTCGCATCGGAGAAGTGTCCGCAGAATACGGAATACAGGCTCAATATCGCCGAACTTGAGGCGAAGGTCGGGCACGACGATGCGGCCGAATCGGTATTGGGTTCCATATTGGCCATCGATCCACATAATGTCCGTGCATTGAGGCTCTATGTGTCCATCTGTTGCCGCAAGAACGATTCAGAAGCGGTACTGGCACTATTCGATGATATCCTATCTGCGGTGGATGACGACGATGATGTCCGGTTCTTCGAATCCTCTTTGAGGGAACTCGGTGAGGATGTCAAAGCCGACCGTATCGCGGCCAAACTGACATCATGATCAATATCTGTTCATGTCGGTCTTAAGGAACTCGCGCATGAGGCATGTGGCGTAGTTGCCCTTCGAAAGTGAGAACATCATGCTGTAACTGTCCTCTCCGATCTCGTACTTCAGATCGTTGACGGGGCAGAGGATCTCCCTCCAGTTACCCTTGGCGCTACAGTTACCCAATCCGGGAACTATGAAGTCCTTCTTATCGAGATTAGCATCGGAGATGACCTTCCTTTCGATCTCTCCCATCTCCCCTTCGGAGAACATGCCGTCGCTTCCATATACGGTGATAGCGACCAGCGCCCTTCCCTTCTTGACCTGCTTCTCCACCAATCTTATGTTCTTGGATGTGGCGGTCACAGGTTCGTCGTGCATCGGTACACCGTCCCCGTCGAGAGGGATGACGGTGTCTCCAACGACGGGTGTGTTGAGTGGAAGTCCATGTTCCATCTTGCCGCTTAGCATAAGGTTGTAGAGATACGATTGGTAGGCATGTGTGAACATCATCTGGAGGTTGGAAGGCATCTCTGCGATCGCACCTCTGTAGTCATCGGGACGTTTGATGAGGTGATCCACGAGCAACTTCTCGAATCCCATGATCTTCGGCATCTCGATGTCGAAACCGGAATAGTCCCCATTGCATCTCTTGAGTGCTTCACGGGTCTCCTTGACATCATCCTCCTCGAATTCGGATGGGAGGAACAGGTATGCGTCAACCGCTCCCTTGAGGTCGCCGCGGACTATCCTTTCACCTACGATGTGTGTAACTGGTCTTGATGTTCCGAACCTCTGGACTCCGAAGTAGTTGGGGAATCCTCCGACGGAATTCACGGTTTCCGTGACCGAAGATACGGTGTCCAGAACCTGTTCCTTGGACACGTCGTAGTCCCTGACAGTAATCTCGAAACCGTTCCCGTGAAGGTCACCCATACGGATAGGGCGGTTGGAACGATAGGGGTTGGTGATCTCGATGTCCTTGAGTTCGACCAGGTCGAGTTTGTCAGGTTCGCATTCGAAGGACATCTTCTGTGTGGTGACCGCTCTCTTGTCCTTGGTGCCTGCGAAACCTATCCTCTCACGGGATATCCTCATGGTGCGGGCGAGAAGTCTGATAAGGCGATTGGTCTCCCAATTGGTGGTCGTTATGTCGGCGATGGTGAACTTACCATTCGCCACTTCGGCAGGAGCGTCTGAGATCTCACGCACGACGAAATCCTGTGCAGTCTTCTTCAGACGTCCGCCGGTTCCAGCGATGTCGGTTAGATAGTACAGCATTCCGATGTCGGCTTCCGCGGTACTGCAATGACCGTACATATGAAATCACTGGTTGATTGCGGAGAAGTACTCGGAAACCCTTTCTGCTGCGGCGACAACGACATCTACGGGATCCTTCTCGTAGGTCTCGACGAAGAGTGCGGGGTCCTTCAGCTCAGGGTGGATGTTGATGTATCTGACGATTTTGACGTCGCTGTCCCTGTCGAGTTCGTCCATAATGGGGTTGACGAGGGTAGTGTCGGTTCCCTTGAATCCAATCTTGACGGATTTGTCGGTCTTCTCAGCGATGTAAAATGAATCCATGAGCCTCCATTAGCCAACCCTTTTATTAAAGGTTTCGCGCGCGAGATTCCGTGTGTTCGGACGCGTGTACTCGCAACAGTCGAACAAGATCATATGCTGGGTCTTCTCAGAGTCCGTCCGAGAACTGCATCTCGTACATATCGAAGATCTCGCTGACGTTGGTGGCCTGTTCGGCGCTCTTGTCGTCCCTCACGCGACCGGTGTATCTGGGGAATCTGATCCCGATACCTGCATCGTCCTTCACCCAGCCGTACGCGGCCTTGTGGTTGGGACTCAGTGTCAGGTCGGCACCTGCGACCTCCAACACCACCTTCGGTTCGAACCATACGTCCGGGTCCAAACCTGTCTTTACGTTGGTGGGCATATCCTTCACCTTGGTACTGTCCAAAAGTGCGGGCATGGCGTCCAGGAATGCATCGTCGAACCCGGTTCCCAGTTTACAGACGGTACAGAAATCCCCTGTGTCCTGATCGTATGCGGCCATCAGGAGTGCACCGTACTTTCCGGCACGCTTTCCCATCCCGTAGAATGCTCCCACGACGGCAAGGTCGAAGGTATCCGTGAGGGCTTCGTGGTAGTCCTTCTTGTACTTGATCCAGAGGAATCCTCTCGAACCAGCTCTGTAGACGGAGGCATCGCTCAGGGATTTGGCCATCACCCCTTCGCATTTGGCACCTATGGCCTTATCGAAGAAACTCTCTGCCTGGGTCTCGTCTTCGACGATCTCCATGGTCGTGAGTGTGACCATATCGTCCATATCGAATGCCTGGGACAATATGTTCCTCCTCTCCTCGTAGGGGAGGTTTGTGAGGTCCTTCCCGTCGAGGTAGAGGATGTCGAACATGAATATCCTGACGGGGATGTCCCTGATCGCGGAGTCCAGACCGTGCTTCCTCCTTCTGTGGGTGACCATCTGGAATGGTAGCATGTTCCCGGTATCTGGGTCAATGGCCACGCATTCTCCTTCTATGATCGCTTCGTTACCTTTCAGGTTCTGCATGAGCCTCTCTCCGACATCGAAGAAGTTGTCGGTGAGGTTCTCCAATCTGCGTGAGTAGATCTTGATGGAATCCTTGGTGATGTGTGCCTGCGCCCTCATACCGTCGTACTTGAATTCCATGGCACATCTGCCATCCATCTTCTCGATCACCTCTCCTAAGGAGGGGAGCCTTTCAGCCAACATGACCTTGATCGGGTTACCTACCTTGACCTGTATGTTCCTGACGCCTTCCATACCGTCCTTGGCAAGCACCTCACCAACAAGGCCCATGTCACATGTGACGTTGAACGCCCTCTCTATCTCCGGACGTGACTCCTTGTCCGCATAACACTGTGCCAGCGCATCCAATATCGTCATAGCGGAGGCGCCTACGCGCATCCTTCCGCTGACTATCCTGCAGATGTAGCGAGCTTCCGTGGGCCCAGAATCATGCAGCATACCGGACAGTGTCTTGACCTTCGCCTCCTGCGAGTTCTTACCTTCGGAGGTCTCGATCTTGGTGAGGTCGGAAACGACGCTCTTCAATGTGAGGGGTTGGCTGAACAGACTCATCTGTTTCTTTCCGGAGATCAGTTTCTCGGCTACTGTTCCGGTGTCACCCTCTTTGAGCCACATCTCCTCGACCTTGTCATCCTTGAATCCGGATGCGGACGCTATCGCTCTCAGAACCATCTTGTCAGCCATACCCAGTTCGACGGGATAGAAGTCAGGGTGCAGCTTTCCCTGGGACAGATAGATGATGTCCCTGAGGTCGGACGGTTCCAGTCCTTTGAAGAAATCTGCTAGGATGGAGGTCATCTCCAGCCTGCTGCTGGTGGATTCCAACTTTGCAAAGGTGTCCGCTATGTCCGAGAAGAGCATGATTGGGTATTATCGGACACTTCTATAAGTGTTTCAGTCGGAGTTCCTCAGGAAGGTCTCGAGATTCAGTTGACCTCTATCCGTGGGTTTGGTGACCGTTCTCGAGAGTTCGTAGTTCAGCTTCTCCAACCTGGACCTCATCTTCTCCTCCTTGTCCTCGGCCGTCTTCTCGAACGCCTCGTCCATGGTGTTGATGGCCACCAGGATGTATACCTCTCCGTCGTTCTTCCTTCCGGTCCTTCCTCTGCGTTGGATCGTCCTGATCTCGGAAGGGACCGGCTCATAGAATATCACCAAGTCAGTGCTGGAGATGTCCAATCCCTCCTCACCGACGGATGTGGATACGAGGATGTTGCAATCCCCGTTCCTGAAACGATCCAACATCAGGATCTGTTCCTTCTGTTTCAATCCGCCTTTGGACTGACCGATGAGTTTCTCCACTCTGGCGTTGGAGATGGTGGACAGTTTGTCCACCAACAGATCGCATGTGTCCCTGTATTGTGCGAACACCATTATCTTCGAATCCGGATTGGAATCTATCCTCTGACTCACGAGACTCATTATGCGGGAGATCTTCGGATGCTCCACCTTGGATTCCTTCGTTATCCTGATGATCTCACGGAACTCCTTCCTTTCCACGAGTTCCCTGGAACTCTTGCTCGGTTTCTCCTCCAACGTCTCATCGAGCAGTTTCCTGATGTAGTTCCTGAGCGAGGTCATACCTTGGGTCTCCGCGAGGCCCTTCGCATGGAGTAGTTTGATACATATCGATTGGAGGACCAATCCTCTGTACACGTAGTTGGACTTCTCCCTGTTCCTCAACCTTGCCTGCAATGTGGAACCGACCTGCAGGAGATGACTCGTTGTCGGAGGTCTGTTCGGATTCATCAGACCCATCCTGATGAGGTCGTTTGAGTAGTCCAGAACCATCTCGTTCAGTATGCGGGATATGTCGGTAAGGTCCTTGGGTAGGTTGACCTGTATTCTCTTCACGAACGTATCGAAAACGTATGGGGACACATCGGGGTCGTCGTCGGACCTCATGTCTATCCTGGTGAAGCAGAGGTTGTGACACATCTCGATCACCTTCTCGTATTCGCTTCCGGGGGATGCTGTCATGCCCATGGAAATACCGTTGGTGTTATACTTCGCGATGGATACGTAGGCGTAGTTCCCGACACCTCTGTGTGCCTCATCATATATCACGAGACCGAAGTCCCTCAGATCGTACCTTCCGCATTCCAGATCGTTGGCTACGGCCTGCGGGGTGGCGACGACCATATCGCTATCGGCGATGATACCGCTCCTCCTTTCGGGATTCATGTTCCCGTTGAGGACGGAGATCTCGGTATCCCTGAGCCAAGCTTCGAAGGTCATGCTGTGCTGGTCCACCAACGGTTTCGTGGGCGCCAGAAGGAGGACCTTCTTCCCCTTCTCCAATACCTCGGATATCACGATCAATGCAACGACCGTCTTTCCAAGACCAGTGGGTAGAATGATCAGACTGTCCTGTCTAAGACAGCCTCTTGCCATGGAGACCTGATATGTCCTCTCCTCCACTGTATCGGGTACGATCCTTGGGTGTGAGAGGTAGGTCTGCATAATCGGATATCAGAAATGGACGATTAAAAGGTGTTGTCGGGGGTTGGACCCCCGAAGATCATACGTTTAGTGGCATCCGCCGCCACAAGAGGAGCATCCCTTTGCGTTGGGGTCCCTGATGGCGAGTCCGTTTCCGAAGTTGGGGTCCTCGACATACTCGATGACACAGGGCTCGAGTGCCTCCTTGGTCTCGTCGTCGAAGTAGAAGGAGAATCCCTTGACAGCAATCTCGTTGGGGAGGTCGCCCTTGTCCTGTGCGAAGGACATTCCAAACTGGGGTCCGGAGCATGCCATTCCGCTGAAGTAGATCTTGATTCCGTAGCCCTCTTTGCCGTTCTTTGCAAGGAGGTCGTTGATGAAGTCAACTGCCTTGTCGTCGATCGTAACCATAGTAATCGGCGTTGTCATCTACAGAACCGTATTTAAGAGTGTGTTTCTGTCGTTCTGTTTAGTGGAAAGTGTGTCAGAAGAAGACACCTTTGATGAATATCTCCATCCCTATCAGGATCAGGATGGCTCCGCCGAATATGGTTGCACGGCTAGTGAATTTGGAACCGAGCTTCTTACCTGCCATCAGACCTATGGCGCATATGATCCAGGTGACCAATGCTATGATCAACGCACAGATAACGGCACCCACCACGTCATAGTCCGAGATGGTGAATCCGACCGATAATGCATCGATGGATGTGGCGATCCCCTGTGCCAGGAGTGCGGTCATCCCCAAGGACACAGGTTCGGATCCCTCCTCTCCCTCGATACCGTCCTTGATCATCTTCCCGCCTATGAATGCCAGGAGGATCAGTGCGATCCAGGGGACGAACTGGTCCAGGACATCCAATGCCCCTACGGCTGTCACGACGATGAGCCATCCGATCAGAGGCATCACGCCTTGGAACGTGGCGAACGTTCCGGATATCAGGGCAACCCTCGACTTACGCATGTTGGGTTCATTCAGGCCGTTAGCAACGGATACGGAGAACGCGTCCATCGCAAGACCGATTCCCAACAGTATGCTGGTGAGTATGAAGGATGCCCCTACATCCATCTTAGAATCACTCTTCCTTGTAGAGTTCCTCGAGCACCCTGAACGCGTAGGATTGTGCACGGGTCATGGCCATGTACGAACCGATGAACATGGCTTCCCTCAACTCATCCTTGGTGACACCCGCTTCCTTGGCGTGTCTTCCCTGTGCGGCCACACAGTGCTGTGCACCGAGTCCGGTGGCGGCCGCTACGGCACAGAGGTAGGTCGTCTTGGCATCCAATTTCTTCTCATCGGATTCCAATGCCGCCTTGGCCATGTTGGCGGTGGGGATGAACAGGTCGGGATCCTGTGCGAGTACCTGGTTCACGAGAGGTATGTTCCCATATTTCGCTTCGATACTGTTGAGGATCTTCTGTACGATCTCTTCCTTTTCCTCTTTGGTGAGAGCCATGGTCTCCGAATCGGATACCTTGGTTTAAAGGATAGCGATTGGTATAAATAGCGCCCGCCATAATCGCGATGCAACCGTTCTGACGTATGGGCGCGATCAGTGAACGTCCTGGGTACGGAACGGCGATCAGCGGCTCTGTACCTTAATTGGGAACTTGGGGTAGCAGCGATGTGACATAGTGTG
>JAFVZR010000064.1 GCA_017508065.1 Candidatus Methanomethylophilaceae archaeon | reverse complement strand
GAGGACCAATGCCGCCAGAGCGATGACTGCCACCACTACGATACCGACGATCACCGATGCTACGGTCACTGTGCTCCCTCCTTACCTGCGACCTTCCTCACGATTGCGAGGGGATCCTTCACGATGATGAAGTATGCCAATACCACGGCGGACACGATCGCCATGATCAGATATGCTACGTTGATGTCCGTTCTGATCAGGAGTCCTCCGAACTGTACCAGGATGAGCGAGCACACGTATGCGAACACACACTGGTAACCGACCGCGAATGCTGTGGCCTTCCATCCTCCGAGCTCACGGTGCATGGCACCGATCGCTGCGAAACAGGGTGCGCAGAGCATGTTGAATGCCAACAGACCCACGGCCCCGATGGGCGTGACGATGGTGTTCAACCAGGCCCAGAGATCTCCCTCAGCGGTCTCGATCTCGATACCCACGATGGTTCCGAGGGTTCCGACGAGGTCCTCCTTGGCCATGAGTCCTGTGATGGTCGCAACTGAGAGCTCCCATTTACCGAATCCGATGGGTGCGAATATTCCGCAGATAGCGTTACCGATGGATGCTAGGATGGAATCGTCGATGATCTCCGCCTCCTGCAATCCCCAGGTGTACGAGGACAGGAACCAGATGAGCACGGTTGCCAACAGGACGATGGTGAATGCCTTCTTCACGAATCCCCATCCCCTCTGGAGCGTGGCCATACCTACACTGACAGCCGAGGGGGTGTGGTAGGGAGGAAGCTCCATGATGAACGGAGTGGGTTCACCTGCGAACCTCTTGAACTTCTTGAGTATGACTCCGGAGATCAGCACAGCGAGGATCCCGCCGAAGTAACATCCCAATGCCACGAGGGGGTTTCCGCCGAAGATCGCTCCTGCGATGAGTGCAACGATGGGCAACTTGGCCGCACAGGGCATGAAGGTGGTGGTCATCGCGGTGATCCTTCTGTCCCTATCGTTCTCGATGGTCCTGGATGCCATGACTCCGGGGACACCGCATCCGGTTCCCACCAACAGAGGGATGAAGGATTTACCCGAAAGTCCGAACCTCCTGAAGATACGGTCCATGACGAATGCAACCCTGGACATGTATCCAACCTCTTCCAGGAGGACGAGGAGTAGGAACATCACCAACATCTGCGGCAGGAATCCCAGAACGGCGCCGACTCCCGAGAGGATACCGTCGACGATGAGTCCGTAGAGCATACCCTCCACACCGATCTCGGCGAGCCAATCGGCCACCATGGGGATGAACTCGTCACCGATGTATGTGTTCAACCAATCGGTGGCGAACCAACCGGGCGATCCCTCCAACATTGCAATGGAGTATACCAATGCCATGATTCCGAAGAACACGGGGAATCCCCAGATCCTGCTGGTGACGATGTCGTCGATCCTGTCGGAAGCGGTCTTCCTCTTTCCGGTTGTGGGCTGCTTCAGTACGTTGGATACGATTCCACAGATCGCGTTGTACCTCTGGTCGATGATGATTGCCTCGGACTGATCATCGTGAGCCTTCTCTACTTCCTCGATCTCGGATGAGAAGTCCTCATCGGTGTATTCGGAGGAGGATGCGTCCTTCTCGAAGACCTTGACGGCCGCCCAGCGCCTCTGTTCCTCTGGCACATCAGGCCTGAGCTTCGCGGAGATAGAGTCGAGGACCTTCTCGACACCGTCATCGAACCTCACCGGTTTGGGAAGTTCCGACTTGGAAAGCGTGGAGAGGACCTTCTTGATCTCCTCCATTCCCTCACCCTTCGCCGCAGTGGTCTCCACAACCCTACAACCGAGTGCTGCTCCGAGGGCCTTAGAATCGATGTCGTAACCCTTCGCCTTCGCGATGTCCATCATGTTCAGTGCAATGACGACGGGGACACCCACCTCCATCAACTGGAGGGTGAGGTACAAGTTCCTTTCTAGGTTGGAACCGTCCACGATGTTCAGGATGTAGTCCGGCCTCTCCTTCAGAAGATAGTCCCTTGAGACGATCTCCTCGGGGGAATACGGTGAAAGTGAATAGATTCCGGGCAGATCCACCAATGTGGCGGAATCCATACCCTTGATACGACCCTCCTTACGGTCGATGGTAACACCGGGCCAGTTACCGACACGTTGGGAACTTCCGGTGAGCTTGTTGAACACGGTGGTCTTACCACTGTTCGGGTTTCCCACCAATGCGATCGTCTTCATTTTTTTCCTCCTTCGATAGCCTTAGCTAATTGTTACTGTGAATATGGTCGAAATGATCATTCGACTTCGATCATCGCCGCATCAGACTTCCTGATCGAGAGCTCGTAACCCCTTACGGTGAGCTCGATAGGATCACCGAGGGGAGCGCACCTGTTGACTGTGATGGTGCAACCCTTCGTGATACCCATGTCCATGATCCTTCTCCTTACGGGCCCTTCTCCGTTGACCTTGGTCACCTTCACGGGGACACCGTACTTGACATCCTTCAACGTCCTTGTCATTCCATTACCTCCTTGGCGGGAAGCCGCGGATGCCTGCAGAGATAGTACAAGATACCATAGGATTCAGGCCTCCGGAGAGATCATGATCTTGGAGGTGATCGAACGGTCGATGGCGATCCTGGAACCGCGGATATCGACGATGAGATCCCCTGAACTTCCGTGCATCACCGTGAGGGATTCGCCGATCGTGAATCCAAGGTCGAAGAGGTGACGTCTCAACTCCTCCTTTCCTCCGATCCTACCGATCCTGCCCTTTGTACCGGGTCTTACGGTGAACAACGGAACCCCAACCGTGCCGGGAGTATCTTCTCTGTGCATAGATTTAGGATAACCTAAGATTATTTAAGGTTTAGGAATACCTAACAGTTAGTCATGCCTAAAAAATATGATAAATCATAGAAAATCACCATAGATTTATCCATACAGTAGGAAGGGCAACCTTATTTTATTGTGACCGCCTACCCTTGGATGAAGAACATGTCTACCGGATTCGACAATGAAAAGTACATCAGAACGCAGTCCGAACACATCAAAGAGAGGATAGAGAGCGTCGGTGGAAAACTGTACCTGGAATTCGGAGGCAAGCTTTTCGATGATTATCACGCCTCACGCGTCCTCCCCGGATTCGCCCCGGACAGTAAGATAAGGATGTTGATGGAGTTCGGTGACATGGCCGAAGCGATCGTCGTGATCAATGCTGAGGACATCGTCAAGAACAAGGTCCGCAGGGACATCAACGTCGCATACGACATGGAGGTCTTCAGATTGGTGGACTCCTTCAGCGACAGGGGCATCCACGTCTGCGGACTGGTGGTCACACGTTATTCCGGGCAGGAATCGGTGGATCAATTCATCAAGAGGGCGGAATCCTTGGGACTCAAGGTGTACAAACACTATCCCATCGCAGGATATCCGGCGAACATCGCACACATCACCAGTGACGATGGATTCGGCAAGAACGAGTATGTGAGGACCACGAAACCCTTGGTGGTCGTGACAGCACCCGGACCGGGAAGCGGAAAGATGGCCGTATGTCTGTCCCAATTGTACCATGAGCACAGGATGGGACAGAAGTCCGGATACTCCAAGTTCGAGACGTTCCCCGTTTGGAACCTTCCGATCAACCACCCCGTGAACATCGCGTACGAGGCCGCTACCGTCGACCTCAACGATGCGAACATGCTCGACCCTTTCCATTTCGAGGCATACGGTGTCACCACGGTCAACTACAACAGGGATGTGGAAATCTTTCCCGTTCTGAACGCGATGTTGGCCGGAATCTATGGGGAATCCCCTTACAAATCCCCCACCGATATGGGTGTCAACATGGCAGGCAACTGCATCGTCGATCCCGATGCTGTCAAGAAGGCTGCCAACGCCGAGATCATCAGACGTTTCTTCGCTACCTTGAGACTCAGAAGAGAGGGTCGTATCGATGAGGAGATCGTATTCAAATCCGACCTCCTCATGAAACGTGCAGGTATCGTTCCAGAGGACAGGAACGTGGTACGTGTCGTAAGGGAGTACATGAAGAAAGATAACAGCAGGGTCATAGTCGCTGCGGAGCTTCCCAACGGTACCATCGTGACCGGAAAATCGTCACCCCTTCTGGGTGCATCCTCCGCGATGATCCTCAATGCATTGAAGATCCTTGCAGGATTGGACGATTCCGTACTTCTTATCTCCCCCGAGGTCATCAAATCCATGCAGAGACTGAAGGTGGACTATCTCGGATACAAGAACCCGAGACTCCATATCGACGAGATGTTGGTGGCACTGTCCATCGCTGCCAACGAGGATCCAAACGCAGAGAAGGCATTCTCCAAATTACCGGAGTTGAAAGGATGCGACGCGCACTGTTCCATCATCCTCTCAGGAGTGAACGAGATCTCGTTCAAGAAATTGGGAATGTACATCTCGTGCGAACCGGAGTATCAGACCAACTGTCTGTTCCACGGATGATCCCGTTTCATGTCGCACATACGGCCAAAAATGTATTGGTCTTTTATACTTCACAAGAAAATCGATAGATCGAGTGAGATCTATGATAATAGAAGAACCAAGATGGTGGAGGTATGTATTGCTTGAGGACGTCAACGGTGTCGGAGTTGTCAAGGGGTTCGTTGAAGGAACCCCTCAGGACATCATAGACGAGTACAACGCGGAGATGAAGGCGGCCAAGAGAAGGAGGAGGAACAGAAGGTCCGATGAGGAGATCCTCCTCTGAGGTCTGTAAGGGATCCTTCAGATCCTCATGGGCGGGCCGTGTCCGGGACATACTAGATATCCCTTGTATTCGGACTCGATGTACAGACGGCACTGTCTCGCCCTATCCGAATCCATGTTCACGCTCTGCATCAGATAAGGTGCCAGGATGTTGAACTCCCGCTGTTCCTTCGTGGAACCCTTCACGTTGATGAGATCGTTTTCATGAGCAAGAACTCGCGTGTGCACGTATGTAACCATTACATCCGATTATCTAACAGACTCGGATTGTAGACCTTGCACCATGCGATAGCACGTTCCTTCTGGAATTCGTTCTCGAATGCGTACCACCTTTCCAGGAGACCATGGAACGTAAGGGCCTTCCTGAAGTTCCTGAAAGCACCCTTACGGTGTATAGCTCCATCCAGTTTATCGCGGATAACCTCATTGTCCACAGTGGATATGAAATGTGACATGCATTCCCATCCGGGGTTGAAGTACTTCACATCCTCTATGAAGATGAATCTGCCCTCGGAATCATCATCGATCATACTGGCACAATCGTCAGGGTCATAATCGTCACTGTACATCAATATCCTGTCATCTACAGTATCATAGTAGTACATGCAATCGTATGAGGAAAATATCGCATCGACGATGTCCGCCAGTTCAATCATGACTATAGAATGTTAATCCGAACATATATTGCATCGCCTATATCGAAAGGACACAACGGATCATCCGAATCGGTTCTAAACAGCCTAGATCCTCATGGGCGGGCCGTGTCCGGGACATACTAGATATCCCTTGTATTCGGACTCGATGTACAGACGGCACTGTCTCGCCCTATCCGAATCCATGTTCACACTCTGCATCAGATAAGGTGCCAGGGTGTTGAACTCCCGCTGTTCCTTCGTGGAACCCTTCACGTTGATGAGATCGTCCCCTGTGAACACGAGACCCAGATCATCGCATACGAGTATGGTGTCACCGTCTACGTGACCGCCGTTGCCCTCGAATGCCACGAACTCATGTCCTCCGAAGTGGAACGACCCTATGTTCTCGTAGATGCCGTCTCCCTTCCTTCTTCCTATGACATCCATCCAATCGACACCGAACGGTTTGTACTGTGCGATGATGGCACTTATCCTGTAATAGGGAGCATGGTTCGGATTGGACTCCCTGTACCTGTCCCTTCCCTCCTCCTCTGCAAGGAAATCGTCGTATGCGGTTCCGCTCAGGCGGACCTTGGCGAAGTATGGACAAAGACCCACATGGTCCAGATCGGGATGGGTGATGAAGATCTCCCTGTCCTTGGATGCAAGGTCGGGGATCTTGGATTCTATGAACCTGAACGTGTCATCGGCATAACAGGAGAACCCGCCGTCGACGAACAGTAGGGAATCGTCGGATTCCAAGACATACACGGTACTTCCGCATGGGGGTTCGATGGTGTGCAATTTCAGATCGCCGACATCCTCACAGGAATATCTGGGATCGAACGCCTCTCCACTGTACTTCACGACGAACTCCGCGAACTTCCTGACATACTCGAACGTCTTGAAAGGCAGTTCACCCCTGTCGTCCAGGATCTGCATGATCCTGTTGGAACAGATCATCATCTCCTTGGAATCGGACTCGTTCAGGGACAGGATGTCCTTCATGTCCGATGCGAACTTCATGTAGAACACGGTATTGTCCAACACCTTGTCGGTCATCTCGTAATCCAGGATGGTGATCTCATAGTGTTCTGCGATACCGTCCAGTACCGCCTTGGTCATGGAGGGATCGTCTATATGGATAGCCATCTTGAAGTGCTGTATCGGCGTACCGTTGTCCTGTGCGTTCATGTAGGAGATGTTGACGTTGTATCTGCTAAGGATCTCCAACACCGGCACTACCGCACCGGGTACGTCCGGAATCGCGATGCTGACAAGAATCGTGTCCTCCTCATCATCCTCCAGATACCCCATCCAACCGAGACCTTCGGAGATTCTCTCGAAAACAGACTCCTTATCGGCCGCCACCTCCAGGAACATAGTGTGACTGTCCACGGACCTGTTGTAACTGGTACGTACGATGTTACCGCCGCATGAACCGATGACCCTTGCTGCCTTCAGAAATGCTCCGGCCTTGTCCTCGACCCTTATGACGAACGTACGCCTCATGACAGGCGTATCGGATTATCGGAGATAAAGACTATGCGAACCACCGTTCGACAATAAAAGAGGTCCACATGAAACTTCATCTCCGGTCAATCCCATCCAGGGAAGAGATCGTCTAATGATATCAATTCTAGATCTCCTCTGGATTCAGCAATTTCGAGGAGATCTTCGGTAAAACCGCTCCCGGAGAACAACTTGAATTTGATATTGTTATATCCTTTCACGTATTTGGAACGCTCTTCCAATTCATTCAGTGCTGAGACACCCATCTTGCGATTTCTGAATTTGCATTCGGCCAATACTGCATACCTCTCCTTACCATCTACGACTTCTGCCACGATGTCGATATCTGAGGTCTCCTCTCCTGTCCATCCCCACCATTTACCGATCTTCTTGCATAGATACCTTCTTTTCATGTAATCTATGCACACATCCTCAAACCTGTGACCCAGATAAGTGGATATCTCCTCGTACATGACCTCATATGCGGCCTCCCTATTGGGTGAAGATGCAATATCCAGATTAGGATACATGACGCTGTGCCAGAACCCTACTAGGGGATCCCTTATTCTGTAGATCCTGGTCTTCTTGTCCGAGTTGGCCATAGGCGTGAGGCGATCGATTATCTCAAGGTCCTCCATGGCCCTCAGGTACTTTCCGCAGATGGTCTTTGATAAACCCTCCTTGTCTGCGATTTTTTTGGCATCCGTAGCCCCCTGTGAGATGTCCAGAAGTAAGGCTTCAATGGTGGGGACTGGACTAAGTTCCAAAGATAACATGTTGATCGCCTCTTCGGCAAAGGGTGCATTGGGGCCGAGAAAACGTCTCATGATAACATCTTTGAACGAACTGTCCTGTATGACCTCGTGATATGCTGGGTATCCACCTATGGTCATGTATGTCCTTAGTGCATCGTCACGGGTCATTTCAGGATGCATCTTTTCGCATTGCCAATAATGCAATTGTCTGACGTGGATACGGTTGATGAATCTTCCATACAACGGACGATCCTCGCTTTCGACCTCCTTCTTTATCATCGAAACGGCAGAACTGCATATGATAAGCATCGAGTTACTATCTTTCAGAGAATGGTCGATGAAATGCTGAAGTTCGGAGGAAATATGCGGAGCATGTTCGAACAGATATGCCAATTCGTCCATGAATAGAACGATATCCTCTTCTGCTATGATCTCGGATAGAATCTCCAGAGCTTGTTGGAACGTGGTAAGTCCGTAAGGTTCCCTCCCTCTATAGCGGCAGATCGCAGAATCCATCAGCGTGGCATTCTTCCCTTCTGTACTATTGATGAACGAAAAACGGATGTGTCTCTTGTCCTGGCAGAAGTTATCGATCAATGTGGTTTTCCCCACTCTCCTTCTTCCATACACCGCACAAGTTTTAGGGGACCTTCCGGACCATATTTCTTCTAGCACCCCCAATTCTTCCGCCCTTCCTACAAACATAAAATTAGGATGCCTTCTGGAATATATGAGTATTACTATTTAGTAAACAAATTAGTTTACTATTATTTTTTGTAAACATTTTTGTTTACCATTTTTTAGTGAATATTTCTGTTTATCATTCATAGAAGCAATCCACTTCGCCCGTGGAAACAGCCCTTGTCGGTCCAATATTCGTCAAACCACATATTGGCATAAGGTAGCAAGATTGACACACATTATGTACAATGATATTCGACGTCACATACGTGAAACATCGAAGAACCGGATACATTCCATATTCCCTCAACCCTATATAGGAACTGCACGATTGGAGGGACATGATCGATTCGTTGAAGGGAAGGTTCGATAAGGCCGCGGAGATCGCCAAACGTCACAATAAGGTGCATCTCTTCTCCCATTACGATGCGGACGGAATATGTTCCACATCCGTCGTCGCATCCGCCCTCAGAAGGGAAAGAATCGATTATGATTTCACCATCTTCCCCACACTCGGCGAGGAACAGATGGAGGTCGTGAGAAACACCGATTTCGAATGTATGATCATGACCGACATGGGAACCAGCTTCCTCGAGGAACTCGGTGCGTTGGGCAAGGATTGTATCGTCCTGGACCATCACGAACCTCTGACCGATACTGATCTGGCACATGTCGCGTACGTGAACTGTCACAATGCAGGTATCGACGGATCGCACGAGGTGTGTGCATCCACCATGGCATATCTGTTCGCACAATCGATGGGTGACAACAAGGATCTGATCGAGATCGCCATAGGCGGTATGATAGGTGACAAACAGCACATCGGCGGTTTCAAGGGTGTGAACAAGGGGATCATCGATGAGGCTGTGTTCGACGGTCGCATCATCGTGAAGGAGAGATCTTTGATCCCGCCCGGGGATCTGAGGACACAGCTCTATGAGTCCATAGATCCGTTCATCAAAGGCGTGTCCGGAGACAAAGAAGGGATAGAGGCACTCCTGGAATCGTTGGGAATCGATGATGAGCCAGATGTAGAAAGGATGGAGGCTCTTGAATCCAGGTTGATACAGATGCTCAAGGTTCAGGGAACATCCGAACCCATCATAGACGAGTGCACATCGATAAGGTACTACCTCCCATCCTTCGGAATGGATGCGGAGAGGATGTCCACGATTGCCGATTCGTGCGGAAGGTCCGGCAAGGAGTTGTATGGGATCGGATTCTGCATGGATCACGGTAACCCCGATGCGGAGAGGGCATGTTCCGAGCAGATGGAACGCACCATGGTATGTGCCAGATCCGTTACTCCCGAATCCGTCGTGACGATGGGCAACCTGCAATACTTCACCAACGGGGTACACGGCATAACCGGCACCATGGCAAGCATCCAATCGAAGTACCTCGGAATCCCGACACTCCCGGTCATAGGATTCTGTATCGAGGGCGATATGGCGGACATATCCTCCAGATGTACCAATCTGGCTCTTTCACTTGGCATCAACATGGCCACCGTCATGAAGGAATGTTCCAGATCCGTCGGAGGCAACGGAGGCGGACATGCCAATGCGGCCGGAGGTCGTATCCCTGCGGACAGGATAGAGGAGTTCGTACACCTTGCGGATAGGATGATATTCGAACAGAAAAAATTGTGAATGTGGTAGAAACCACATATCCAGAGATTCTACCACCAATCTAGTTAATATAGGCCAAGCCGATATATGCCAGATATCAAAGGGCCGTATTTCGGTACATAGGGCGATAGTATGGAGTTCAGGAAGGTCGTTCATCCGCCACTCATGATCATCATCATGCTGGTCTTTGCCAGCGCTCTGATGTTGACCCTGGCGTTCGCGACCGGCCTGGAGACATCGCCGATGTCGCCATTCTTCTACGCGATACCTTTCTACACCCTGGTGGTCGTGTGCATCAGGACATATGATGAGATCCATCCGAAGGTGCATGACATCAAGGAATGGTTCCTTGGTATCCCTCTGGTCGAATGGGTCTGTTCGTTCGCCATCGTGGAGAGATACAGGATAGATATCCTCTTCAAATCACAGGTCCGTCTGTACTTCTCCATCGCTATCAACATCGGTTACATCACGATCAACGTGATGGCATTCATGCTGTACGACTCGTACTGGTTCCTCGTCATAGCCACGTACTACCTGATCCTCTTCGGAATGTGTGTGATCCTATTCAGGTTCGACAAGAGGGTGGGATTCGGTATCAGCAAGATAGACGATCTGAAGATCACGAGACTGTGTGCCATGATCCTTCTGACGTTGAACGTCATCGTCCTCATCGCCATCGAACTGGTCATCTATTCCGATGCGGGATACCTGTACAACGGAGTCCTGATCTACCTCATGGCGTTGTATACGTTCTTCACCAGCGGATTGGCAGTCATCAACCTGATAAGGTTCAGCAAGTACGGTAACTTTGTGGTGACGATCATCAGGATGGTCGTCGTCGCTGCGGCATTGGTCTCAATCCTTACCCTGGAGGTCGCGATGCTATTCCAGTTCGGTTCCGACATGTCGGAGAATGCCAGGGAACTGTTCGTCATATTCACCGGTATCGGAATCAGCACGGTCATCGTAGGAATGGCCGCACGTATCATCGCTCTGAGCTCGGATGAGATCAGGGAATTGGAGATGCAGGAAGTCGTTGAGGAGTAGGTATCGGGTACACTCCCATCGAGACGCCTGACTGTCCTCCGGATGGGGCCGATTGATCCTGTTTCTGTACACGCCCTCGTTTTATCCCGATCACTCTTTCTTTTTCTTATCTGGATCTTTGAGATCGCTAAGAAAACACCTTCGGAATTTTGAAGCGGTTTTGAATGGGACAAATGACAGTTGGAGAGGATAATGCCGATATGATATCTACGATAGTGGCGGTGAATCGAAAAGAGCCAGATAGAAGGATATTATCCCATATATCTATTCGGTAGTCTATTCGGTAGTCTATTCGGTAGTCTATTCGGTAGTCTATTCGGTAGTCTATTCGGTAGTCTATTCGGTAGTCTATTCGGTAGTCTATTCGGT
>JAFVZR010000063.1 GCA_017508065.1 Candidatus Methanomethylophilaceae archaeon | reverse complement strand
CCTAGGATAATACGACATCCGTCGAACGGATATCATCCTCCTGTCACTGTGGCTATTACGGTTATCACAAGTGAAACTAGTGCCACCACCAATCCGAATCTGGCACCGTTCTTCCCAAGGTACGGGCCCATCGCGAACCCTATGAAGAACAGACACAACGATGCCACGAGGGCCGAGATCAACAGCGCATCCTCCATATCCGGTATCAGGAGCAGACAGAGAGCGAATGGTATGATTGTGAGTGCTGTCACTATGAAGGCTACGAACGCACTCATGAAGAGCTCCTTAGTCTTCTTCCTGTAGCAAGAGTCCGGAACAGGTTCGGATGACAGGACTATGTCGTACACCCTCTTTCTGTCGACCTCATACATGGAATCCAACACAGTGCCAGCGAAATCCTCGTCCAACAGTTCCCTGACGGTATATTTCCCGGGATCGTGGGTCTCCATGAACCTATGCATCTGATGATGTTCCCCCTCGTCGACGAAGAAGAACACGATCATGTCGATGGCACCCCATGTGACATTCATACCCAGGATCAGAAGGAGCAGTTCCGTTTCGGATATGCCCCCCAACAATCCGAACCTGGTGGCAGTGATGAATATCAATGCCATGATGAAACCGTACATGGCCTCCTGCACCACCAGGCCGGGGCCTGCATTGCTGACCAGGAATCTTACGGGTTTGAAAGCCATCGATCCCTCCAAAAACAGTAAGTGTATTTTAGGCCGCCGAAGCGGCATAGGTTTGATATTCAGATGTCCCTGAACGAGATGGAATATTCCATCTTCTTTGCACCGAAGTACTCCTTACAGAACTCGGCGGTCTTCTCGGGCAGGAACTGCTTACAGGAGAATACATCGATGAAGGCCCTGTCGGTATCCTCGGCGAAGTGACCGGAGATCTGAGAGGTCTCGATAAGTTGAATGAGCGAGTATCCCATGACCTTGGGGTGATCTCCGAAATGAACGACGATGGGTTCGCCATATCTCTTCATTTCGATGTAATCTGCGAGATCGATCGCGAATTGGGTGATGACGTCCCCGCTGCTGATCCTCTCGTGATCGCATTCACCGAGATCCACGGAGACCATAAGACCCCAGTGGTTCTCTTCGTTGAACTTCTTCATGCAAGCCTCATCGGAGATGAGCTCACCTGAGTAAGGACTCATACTGTACATTCTGTCACCTCAGACGGGTGATACCGTCATGAAGTAAGTCAATAGGATTTTAGGATTTAAGATTGTACCTGCAAAGTGACAATAAGTAGCATGGGTTGTCTCCCACGTGACTATATGGACGCATATCGGTCACAACCGAGAAGTAATGACCTTGCCAACCTATTAACCGTGGACAGGAGATACATATCCGGTAGCATGCAGTCGGAAGTCTTCTTCACGGATCTGGACACCGGTTATTCCGGAAGTCGTCTTGACAAATTGGACAATCTCATCAGGAAAGCGGGATTGGACAAGATAGATATGGAAAGGAAATACGTAGCCATCAAACTGCATTTCGGTGAGTTGGGCAACCTGTCATTCCTGAGGCACAACTACGCGAAGGTGATCGTGGACTACGTGAAGGAGAGAGGCGGAATACCGTTCCTCACAGATTGTAACACATTGTACGTAGGGAAGAGGAAGAATGCCGTAGAACATCTGGAGACTGCGCACCTCAACGGATTCTCGCTCTATTCCGTCGGTTGCCCGATCATCATCGCCGACGGTCTGAAAGGTGACGATGATGTGGAGGTTTCCATCGAAGGTGAACTTCTGAAGAATGCCAAGATCGGACGTTCCATCGTGGATGCGGATGTCATCATAACGCTCAACCACTTCAAATGCCATGAACTGGCCGGGATTGGAGGCGCGATCAAGAACCTCTCCATGGGATGTGCGTCCCGCAGAGGTAAGATGGAACAGCACTGTGAGAGCAAACCCTCCGTAAAGAAGGACAAATGCAGAGGATGTAAGGCATGCATCTCCGCTTGCGGTTCCGATGCCATAGATTTCGATGACAAGAGAGCAAGGATAGACGTGGACAGGTGCACAGGTTGCGGCATGTGCATATCGGCATGCAGGTTCGATGCCATAGGATCCAAGAACGATGCGGCAGTGCCAGTACTTTGTAAGAAGATGGCCGAGTACGCCCTGGCGGCAGTGAAGGGCAAACCCAACTTCCACATCAACATGGCGATTGACATCACACCTTACTGCGACTGTCACGGCGGTAACGAGAGATACCTTGTACCAGATGTCGGATTCTTCGCTTCGTTCGACCCTGTCGCGTTGGATACTGCATCAGCGATAGCCGTCAACGAACAGCCCAGGATACGCGGTGCCATGGCTGATAAGGAATCCGAAAGGGACCTGTTCGGATGCGTACACGATGTGACCGAATGGGATCAGCAGGTAACGCACGGTGAAAAGATCGGTCTTGGAACCATGAAGTACAGGCTCACAAAGATATGATGCCGTAACCGGCACATATCAAACTTATTCCCTTTTACAACATTGGGCCCTTGACAAGGAATACATTTTCATTATAGACCCAGTGTATCGATGGATGAAGGAAGTGACCGGACCCACCACAGGGGTGGGTCCGACCATGAACGTTAAGGTTTAGAACTCGCGCCTGAGGAACAGGACGAACGATGCCACCAGGGATACGATTCCCCAACCGATCATGACGAATGCATCCTTCATGACATCAGGGATGGGTGTAGACATACTGCCAAACAATTCACCGATCTCCCCAAGATTCCATGCTCCGCTCTGGAGGAGCGTACCCTGAAGAACGATTGGGAACTGATCAGCTACACCTACAGGCAAGGAACCTCCGATCAATGGAGAGATGTATGCGATGAGAGCCTCGGAATAGAGCTCGAAATCGATGAACATGTCGGGACTCATCAATACCATTGCCAACTGCTGGATCTGTTCATCGCTGTATGCCCTGTATCCGGGAGAACATGTAGCGATGGATCCGCTTGCCTGATCGATCATCCAGGATACATCCATTCCTGCGATGCTGAGGACCATGGACGCAGCCGTGATGAGGATCATCAATGCCACGAATGTTAGGATCGTCGCGGTGTTGGACTTCTTCATGAAGGAGCTGATGAACATGGCGACACCGATACATCCGACCGCATATGCACAGGACAGACCGAAGGACGTTGGTATTCCGGAATCGATGTTTCCGAAGTATGCCTGCAACATGATCGCGGCATAGACATAGTACAATGCAACGAACGCGATGGAGACGATGAGGCTTGCGGTAAGCTTACCGAGGAAGATCGAACCCTTGCTGATAGGCCTTGTGAAAACGATCAATGCGGTCCTTTCCTCATACTCCGATACGATGGTGATGGATGCGAAAAGGGTCGCCGCCATCAACACGATCAAAGGAGCCATAGAAAGATACATGGTGAGCATCTGACCCTCGGTGAACTCGTCGATTCCGACGAGATAGGGTGCGGATGTCAGAATCGCAAGGACGATAGCAAGCAGTACCAGGAAGAGCAGCATCCTCTTTCCGCTGAAGTACTTCTTGATCTCGTTCTTCATGACGACATATGCCTGTCTGAAGGTCTCGATGACAGGGGACTTGTTGTTGACATTATCGACCATGGGATCACCTCGTCTCCTTGATGAGATCGAGATATACGGTCTCGAGAGAGTTGTCGATCTCGGAGAGGCTGAACACCCTCAGTCCGAGAGAGTGGATGTCCTGGAACAGTTTCTCCTGCTCGTATGCTCCGCCCTTGATCTTCACGATACATTCGTTACCGCCATTGCGCTGTGCATCCACCACGTTGTCTAGGGACATTATCCTCTCGAGCAGCTGGGGTGTGGGCTCCTCAAGGAGCTTGACGTTGATTCCGCGATAATCGGCGATGGCCTTCACCATGTCGATGGTGTCGTGGACGAGAAGCTTTCCGTGATTGATCATCGCTACGCGGTCACAGAGGTCACTGACCTCATGGAGGATGTGCGATGACATCATG
>JAFVZR010000062.1 GCA_017508065.1 Candidatus Methanomethylophilaceae archaeon | reverse complement strand
GATGTTCATCAAGGAGAATCCTTCGCTCCTCGACATAGATCCCGGAAACATCGGAAGATGGTGGGGTCAGGGCGATTCCGGTAACGAGTTCATCGACATCGTCGTGGAATCCAACGATCGTATGACCACTCTGTTCTGTGATTGTAGGTTCCGCGATTCCCCCGTCAGCATGAGTGTTCTGAATGAATTGAAACGTAAGTCCGAGAGGTTGAACGTGTTCGGAAGACGTACCTATGCACTGTTCTCCATGGTCGGTTTCACCTCGGACCTCAACGACATCTCAGACGAGGACGATGTGTTCCTCTTCGACCTTTCGGATATCTGTTGGTATTAAGAAAGAAAAATAATGATTTTGGGGGTAGGAACCCCCTTTAAAGTTTTGTTCAGAGTCTGGACCTGAGTGCACGAAGGTCCTCGAGGATGATCTTCTGCTCGACGGAAGCGATCATCTTCTTGGTCTTCACGACGGTGTCGGGGTTAAGGGAGATGTAGTCGATTCCCTCCCTGACCAGGAACTCGGTGAACTCGGGGTACACGGAGGGTCCCTGTCCGCAGATTCCGACGGTCTTTCCTGCTGCGTGTGCGACCTTGATCAGGTGGCTGATGCTCCTCTTGACCGCATCGTTCCTCTCGTCGAAGTATCCCATGCGTCCGAGGATATCTGAGTCCCTGTCCGCTCCCATGGTGAGCTGGGTGAGGTCGTTGGATCCGATGGAGAATCCGTCGCAGTACTTCGCGAACTCGTCTGCCATGATGATGTTGGCGGGGATCTCTGCCATGAAGTAGAGCTTGAAGTCCCTGTTCCTCTTGAGGCCCATGTCGGACATCATCTCTACGATCTCCTTTGCCTCGTCGACGGTCCTGACGAAGGGCAGCATGACGTTGAGGTTCTTCATTCCCATCTCTTCCCTGACCTTCTTGATGGCCTTGAGCTCACAGATGAATGCTTCGCGGTAGTCGGGGGAGACGTACCTGGAGCATCCTCTCCAACCGATCATGGGGTTGGACTCGACGGGCTCGAAGTCTGCTCCTCCGGGCATGTCGCGGTACTCGTTGGTCTTGAAGTCGGAGGTCCTGAGGGTAATCTTCCTGGGGTAGAATGCACGGCAGACCTTCGCGATTCCGTCAGCGAGCTTGTCGATGAGCTCGTTGGCACGGCCCTCTGCGATGACGGAGAGGGGGTGCTCGCCGACGTAGTTGGTGAACAGGAACTCGGATCTCATGAGTCCGACACCGTCACAGGGGAGTGCTGCGATCTCCTCTGCCTTGTTGGGCATGGACATGTTGACGTAGATTCCGGTTCCGGTGATCGGAACGGGGTCCGCACAGACCATCGCGGGTGCTACTGCGTTGGAGGAGGACTTCTTGGTGAGGTCTCCCTTGTAGACGGTTCCGGAGGTTCCGTCGACGGTGATCATCATTCCGTCGGAGAGGAGCGAGGTAGCGTTTCCGGTTCCGACGACACAGGGGGTTCCGAGCTCTCTGGAGATGATCGCTGCGTGACAGGTCATTCCTCCCTCGTCGGTGACGATCGCGGCTGCCCTGCTCATTGCGGGGACCATGTCGGGCATGGTCATTCCGGTGACGAGGACGTCTCCGTCCTTGACGACGTCGAGACTCATG
>JAFVZR010000061.1 GCA_017508065.1 Candidatus Methanomethylophilaceae archaeon | reverse complement strand
TGCACCCTTGATGAATTCCTTGACATAGGTGTATGCGACACCGGATGTGATGATTCCCACGTCGGAATCCGCATCTCCGTCGATGAAGTTGAGAGGGGAAGTCTCGGACAGTTCCGCTGCCTCTGCATTCCTCTCGAGGAGGGTGAGCCTGTTGAGCCTGGCGTGTGCGGGGACGCAGACGAAACGCTTGTCGTCCTTCTCGAAGTGGCCCTTGAGGGGAGTGTCCTGTCTGGTCTCGGAGAACTGGACGATACCGCGGGCGTGGTTGACCCTGGTGGTGGTCCTGAAGAGGACGGGCATAGAAAGTTTCTCGGAGATTCCGTATCCTGCAGCGACCATGTCCTTGGCCTCAGCTGGGGTGGAGGGCTCGATCATGGGCATGAGCGCGAGAGGGGCGTAGTATCTGTTGTCCTGCTCGTTCTGTGAGCTGTGTGCAGAGGGGTCGTCCGCGGTCATGATGAGCATTCCGCCTCTGACTCCGGAATATGCGAGCGTCATGAGCGGATCAGCGGATGCGTTGAGTCCCACATGCTTCATGAATGCGAAGGACCTCACTCCTGCCACGGCGGCTGCTGCGGAGGTCTCGAGTGCTACCTTCTCGTTGACGGAGAATTCGAAGTATAGTCCGGCATCCTCGGAGATCTTCTCGAGGATGTTACCGACTTCAGACGAAGGGGTACCAGGATAGGTGGATGCGAATCTCACTCCGGATTCGATGAGGCCTCTCATGATGGCCTCGTTTCCGAGGAGCAATGCCTTGCCACCGTCAGTCAGTAGGTTTGCCATGAGTATATCACTGGCTGATGAATCGGGATGTTCATATATCTACTAATCGCGCAAAATAAGGGGAAAGGATCCGTCCGTCCTACTGTAGCTGTCGGTTTTCCAGAGGGGTCAATGCGACTATGTTTTATCTGTGTTAATCCATTACGTATGCGATGGAACTGAGACCATTGATAGACGCAATAAGGGGATTCCCCGGTATCACAAGGAAGAACTCCATTCACGAGATCGTGAAACTCCTACCCACCACGGCGTTCGTTAACGTGGCGGCATCTGAAGGGGAGGATGCTGCGGCTATCGAGTTCGGTGACCATTACATCCTGTTTGCAACGGATGGTATCATGGAATCCTTGGTCAGGGATGACCCGTTCCTCGCCGGATACTATGCCGTTCTGGTCAATGTGAACGACATCGCAGCCATGGGCGGAAGGCCCCTTGCGATGGTGGATGTCATGTCGAGCAAGGATGACAGGATATGTTCTCAGATCCTTAAGGGTATGGAAGCGGCCGTCAAGAAGTTCAACGTACCGATCGTTGGAGGTCACACCCATCCCGATTGTAAGTATCAGGCCATCGATATCTCGATCATCGGTTCCGTTCCTAAGACCGATCTGATCAGGAGTGATGGTGCACAGGTCGGTGACGACATCGTCTTCGTCATGGATCTCGACGGATTCTATCCCGCCAGTATCCCATACGCATGGGACACCACCACAAGGAAGGATGACGACATCGTTCAGAGGCAGATGGCCACTATGTGTACCATCGCATCGGAAGGTCTCTGCAATTCCGCCAAGGACATGAGCAACCCTGGTTGTATCGGAACATTGGGAATGCTTCTCGAATCGTCTGGAAAGGGAGGATATGTGGATGTGGACAAGATTCCCACACCGGACGGTGTGGAGTTCATCCGCTGGTGTCTTGCATATCAGGGTTGCGGATTCGTGTTCGTATGTCCTCCGGAGAACTCCGCACGCATCATCGAGTTGTTCGAGGACGTCGGTTGTGCTGGAGCAATCGTCGGAAAGGTCGACGGTGGACCCAAACTCACGCTAAGGTCCGAAGGGTCGGAGGATGTCCTGTTCGATTTCACCAAGGACATCATCACCGGATGCGGACCGTACCGCAAGTGATCTCCCCGGTCATCCCGGTCAACACATCCGTTTATATCCTAGTGTGCAGTAGAACGATCGGGGTGCACAGATGTTCCCGGATTTGAGTAAGTTGACAGGGGTTTATACTCCCGTCAAGCGGTCAATCGATTATGGGAAGGGACATATGAGAGGTCTCCTCGTCCATCTTCATAATC
>JAFVZR010000060.1 GCA_017508065.1 Candidatus Methanomethylophilaceae archaeon | reverse complement strand
TCTGGACACCCATCGTATGGAACTCATGATGTCCATCGTCAAAGGACGTTAGACCTTGTAGAATGGACATCTGTCCCTGATGCAATCTGGATTCTCGTCATGCATCTGGCATACAGGATCCGCAGGGATGTCCATCTCACTTCCGAACTTCTCACTGGCTATACGTGCCCCCACCTTGAGGGCGATGAAGGAGTTCCTCTTGCAACAACGTGGCCCTCCAATAAGTGCCAGCTGTATCAGACACTGAGCGGTCGCCAGATTCACGTCACCCCAGGTGTCCTCGGATAGAGGCGTGGTTCCCGTGAGGATGCTGAGGAACGTTCCGACACTGACGGCTGCACCGCAATTGCCCATGAGACCACAGGCCCCCGGTGGAATCTTGCTACCGCGCTTACGCATCTCATCCAACATGAGTTCGAGATCGATCCGGGTACCGCCATTCCTGTGTGCGGCCAACAATGCGGAACCCACTGCCACATGATGCTTGAAATCGTGTGTCCTGAGCTTTCCATCATCGATTATCTGCATGAACACGTCGTATGGATCAGAGGAGGTGGACTCGAGACATATCTTGCGAATGGATTCGTAAGCGGCCTTATCCAAACAGTTTCCGCAAACCTTATGACCCGAACTGCATTCTACGAGTTTTCCGGACATTCCGCATTGTGTACAGATCCCTTCATCATTGCCTATGACCGATGCATTGCAAACCGCACATTTCAATGCCATATTCCCTATAATGCATGGAATTAGGATATATTCTTCGTTAAACCGACCCCAAACGGTATATAACAACGTGCAATTTTATTAGCTAGGATGTATGAAATGCATCTAGGAGATATTAAGATGGGAAATATTAAAGTCGGAAACAACGAGATTTCCGTCGGAGCGATCCTCATTGTCGTAGGAGCACTCGTCGCACTGATCTCTTTGTTCCTCGGATATGTTACTGTAGAGACTCCCACATTGGGAGGATGGAATTCCGAATCCGTCAGTGGAATGGATATCATCACTGGAGGCGAAGGAGATACCGATAACCTTTCGTTCGTTCACTGGGCACCTCTGATCCTTGTCATCACTGCGATCATTGGAGCGATCATGGCAATTGTTCCTATGTTTGCTAAGGTCGCCAACATGAAGACCTACAACATCATCGTTACCGTCATCATGGCAATCTCCGTGATCTTCGCAATCGTCTTCGTCGCAATGGGAGGAGGAGAGGGTCTCTACTCTGGAGATTATGCGGATTGGGTCAAATTCGCCCTTGAATCTGAAACCCTAAAGATGGGCCTCGGAGTCGGAGCATTCATGGGACTCATCGGCGCCATCGTCGGACTTGTCGGTGCAGGAATCTCCCTCAAGGAGAGCCTCTGAATTCAATTTCACTAAACTTTTTACCAAACCCTTTAATGAACAATTCTGTACAATATTTACACTATAAAATAATACAATTATCCGAATTACTTGTAATTTTAACCTAAAACGTCGAGCATATTCATATATCACAAAAAAAATCGTTTTTGCATAAGATCGGTGAAACAACCGATAACCAGGAAAGTGACAAAAAATGTACGGAAAGAACATTCGTATGGAAAGGATCCTTGACAGGAAGACCGGTAACGCAGTCATCGTACCCATGGATCATGGAATCTCCGTCGGACCCCTCAGCGGTCTCGTCGACATGAAGAAGGCGGTCGATGACGTCTCCCTCGGCGGAGCCACCGGTGTCCTCATGCACAAGGGATTGATCAGATACTCCCACCGTATGTCCGGAAAGGATGTGGGTCTGATCATGCACCTCTCCGCTTCCACCGACCTCGGACCCACATCCAACAACAAGGTCCTGGTCGCAAGCATCGAAGAAGCCATCAAGGCAGGAGCCGACGCGGTTTCCGTACACATCAACTTCGGAGCAGAGGGAGAACCCCAGATGTTGGAATCCGTCGGTGAGATCTCACGCCAGTGCAGTGAGTGGGGAATGCCTTTGCTCGTCATGGCCTACCCCCGCGGACCACACATCAAGAATCAGTTCGACCCCGAGGCCATCGCACACTGTGCCAGAGCTGCCACCGAACTCGGAGCCGACCTTGTCAAGGTCAGTTACACCGGGGACATCGACAGCTTCAAAGAGGTATGTAGGGGAGCACTTGCACCCGTTGTCATCGCAGGAGGGCCCAAGATGGATTCCGACATGGACATCCTGAACATGGTCCACGACTCCATCGAGGCAGGAGGTCACGGAGTCTCCATCGGTCGCAACGTCTTCCAGAACGTGAACGTACAGGGAATCATGAAGGCAATCTCCAGCATCGTCCTCGACGGATACTCCGTTGAAGAGGCGGCAGAATACCTCAAGTGATCGAGATGAACAAGAAGATGGTCGTACGTGCTGACCTGCCTGAAGAGGCTGATGTCAGAAAGAGGATGGTCACTGATGGATTGGAGGCAGGGTTCTGCTCGTTCATCCTCCGTAAGGGCGATGAGAACTACTCCAAACTCGGTAAGATGGATGTCATATACTTCGAGGACGGAGAACCCGTCAACCCCAATATCGAATACATCAGGATCACCAACCCAGAGGAACAGTCCTCCGCTCTTGAACTCGCAGGCAACACCAAACTGGCCATAGTGGAGACCGGAGACTGGTCCATCATCCCCCTGGAGAACATGATCGCAAGATACAGAGGCAGTGGTACCGAGATCTATGCCGTAGCCCATGATCCCGAAAGCGCGGAAACGTATCTCAAAACAATGGAGAACGGTACCGATGGAGTGGTCATATCCGTTGATGACCCCTCCGAACTGTCATCCTTCCGTTCGGTGGTAACATCGTGCGGAAAGGAGGACCTTGTACCCATCAAGGTGACCTCCATCAGACCGATAGACCTTGGAGACAGGGTGTGCATCGACACATGTTCGATGATGGAACCCGGTGAAGGAATGTTGATAGGTTCCTCCTCCAACTGTCTCTTCCTCATCCAATCCGAGAGCGAGGATAACGGATACGTCGCTGCCAGACCGTTCAGGGTCAATGCC
>JAFVZR010000059.1 GCA_017508065.1 Candidatus Methanomethylophilaceae archaeon | reverse complement strand
CGTCGGTGATGTGGTAGTATTTCCTCAATCTACCATCATGTTCGACGGTACGGACGGTCAGCATGTTCGAGGTCTCCAAACGTTTCAGGATGGTGTACAGCGTGGATTCAGAAAGTTCGACATAGGGCTACAGATCCTTGATTATCTTATACCCGTACGAATCCTCGTTCTTGATCGCTGCCAACACGCAGACGTCCAAGAGGCCTCTCTTCAATTGGACATCCATGTCATACCTCTTTTTACGATATACATCGTGTCACGAAGTATATAGTTTGTCGAAAGGATCCATGGAGAATATTGAGAATCGATCGAATCCATGAGAGATTTGAAGAAGAATGAAGGGGAGTTTTGGTAAGTGGTTTCTGAGGGGGAGTCCCCCTTCAGTACTTTGCCTTGAGTGCGGCGAACTGATAGACCTTCTCGGGACAGTTGAGCTCGCATGCCTGACATGCGGTTCCGAGACAGAGGTCGGACCTGACATTGATGGTGGGTCCGTCGAGGACGGTGAGTGCCTTCTCTGGGCATCCGCGCTCGCACTTCTTACATCCGGTACATCCGTCGAATCTTCCTTCGAGCATGATTCCGACCTGCTCCATGGTGTGGAGTCCGGAACCGATGTCAGGGATATCGGACTTGACGATCCTGACGACCTTCTTGGGAGGTACGATATCAGGCATGACGCCGTAGCCCTGCATCTCCATCATCATGTTGAAGGACTCCATGGGCATTCCCTCGGTCCAGTATGCGAGCTCGAGGACGTACATATCCTCGAAGATCTGGTTTCCTGCGAACATGATGTGGTTCGCGGAGATGGAGTTGGCGACGGACTGCATCTTGTCCAACATCTCGGAGTCCTTGAGGAGGTCGTGTGCCATCATCAGGGAGGTGTTACCGAGCTGGTAGACCTCATCGAGGACCCTGGGGATCATTCCGCAGTACTGGGCCTTCACGGGGTCCACGTAGGTACCGGACGCGCCGGCCATGTACATGACCCTGACATCCTCGTCGGAGATTCCCACTTCCCTCATCAGGGTGCGGTGTCCGGCTCTGATGGCACCCATTGCCTTTCCTGCTTCCTGGACATCCTCCTCGGTGAAGTAGATGCCCTGTGCGAACTTGAGCCTGTGCTCATCGTTGAGGATATGGGGGAGAGTGATCGCACCGGACTTGAGTCCCATCGCGACTGCGGAAACGGTTCCGGTACCGGTGATTCCCTTGATCTTGTAGTCGAGGACCTTCACATCCCTTCCGGTGATGGGGTCTACCTTGTGCATGACGACGGGGTTGAGACGGTCATCGAGAACGATGTTGTCCCAAAGTCCGTCCTCGGCGATCTCCACATCGGAGATGGCTCCAGGAGATGCGAGCACTCCGTACTTGATGGACTGTCCTTCCATTGCGGGACCTGCTGCTGCGGATCCGGAGTAGAGCTGACCCTCATGGTAGAGTCCCATCTCCGCGTTGGTTCCATAGTCGGTGACCATACAGGTCTGGTCCTTCTCCAACATGTGGGACCTCATGATCATCGCGAGTGCGTCCGCTCCGATCTCGTGCCTGATCGCGGGAGGGATGATGACCTCGGTCTCCACGTCGAGTCCTGGGATTCCGATCTTGCCTGCAGTGGAGGTGTGGGCGGATCTGTCGGGTGCGACGACTCCGAGGGTCTTGAGCTTGTTCTTTCCTGCGAATGCGAGGTCACGGACCTCGATGTTCTCGAACATGGAGAGCTGGATGGGGTTACCGCAGATCGCGACCTTCTTGATGTCCTTCATCTTGTCCTCTCCGTAGAGGGATATCAGATTGTGGACGGTGTCCATGAAGATCTTGTGTCCGAGCTCGGAACCGTTCTTCATCCAGAAGTGGAGGTGATCCATGATGTTCGCACCGGGAAGAGGGTGCCTGACGGTGACTGCGGTATCAAGGATCTTTCCACCCTGATCGAGATCGACCAGGTGGGACCTGAAACCGCTGGTTCCGAGGTCAAGTGCTACTCCATAATTTGCCATAACTGGCTATGGAATTATGTATATAAAAAAGATATGAATTGGTTATCTGGACACCGGATTGTACATAGCGGAAACTCGAAGAGCAGTATCCGAATGATAGTGAGAAATAGAAAAGATAGATGGGAAAAAGGTTGAGAAAGTCAGCTAATGCGCATGAGTGGGGGCAAGGGGATTTGAACCCCTGTCAGCGGGTTTCCACCACGTAGGGAGCTACCCTACGCGAAATTATGAGTCATCGCTCCAGTTAGTCATCAACTGTCAGCAAACCCATTTCTAATCACGCTCGATAACTGGAGCCCGCCAGTCTACCAGGTTAGCCTATACCCCCGTGTAAACTGATCCAATGATCAGGATTACTGTTTGCGCATCTTCTGTGCTCTCTTTCTTCTTCTCATCTTCTTCTTGCGCCACTTCCAACGCTGGTTACCGCGTTTCTTCCAGGCGCGTGAACTTCTCTTCATAGTGGTTCCTTCCTTGAATGCCGAAACATTCGATGGCGGGCCCGTGGGGATTCGAACCCCAGGCATCTGGCTTAGAAGGCCAGCGCTATATCCTAGCTAAGCAACGGGCCCACGCTAAAACCAGCCATTACCTCATGTGATTTAAAGGCTTTGCCATGGTTCGGCTTCGTTTGTGATACTGCGATGAGAAGACTCATATTTTAACATATTGTAAGAAGAAAAGTAAGGGGTTTATGCACGATCGAGATCACTGCGATTCGATGTAAGACATTATGAAATCGTACAGGGAACCGTATCCCATGATGAGTAGGACAGCCTCGATGATGCACAGGAATGCAATGATAGTGAGGAATGGCCAAGCGTTCAGGATCTTTCCGACCATCATTGCGACACCGGTAGCGAATCCGGTCACCATGTATGCCAATGCACCGACCACGACTGCGACCACGATCCTGGGTACACCTGTGGCGAGGAAGGACAGATCGATGTCGAAGAGGAAGTCGATGGTGGTACCTTCCAGGGTTCCAAGATAGATGTATATCCACGCCAATACGAGAAGACCTACTATCAATTCGATCTTGACGTTCCTGAGCGGCCTGATGATCAGTGTGAAACACGCGACCGTACATATGATTAGAGTTCCCAATGCCCATCCGGTATCGATGGCCAGCGACACATACACCATGAATACACCGAAGATGACTCCAAGGGTCACCAACAACTTGTAGGTCAGCGATCCGTCATCATCCTTGTATGCGAATACCATGGCCAATGTGAGGACACCCATGATTGCCAGACAGATCTCGGGAACGTTGTTCTGATTGAGGAGATCCTGGAACGAGTTCCACGTCTCCTCCAAGTTGAAATCTGCCATGACGAGATTATCGACGTGTGGCATATTAAAAAGGATGTGTGCGGATCAGGGAAGGTACGAATCTATGAGTGCCGAACATGCATCGTACAGCAGATCGAACGTTGCCGGGAACCTTCCCGTATACCATGGATCCGATACATCCTCCTGTCTTCCGAGCACGGATAGCATGAGTGCGACCTTCCCGTCGGGATCCCCATCGGTCATGTACATCAACGCATCGAGATTCCTGTGATCCATGCAATAGATCCTATCATAGTATCTATAATCGGAATCGGTGAACCTGCGCGCCTCCCTCTTGGTGAACGGCACGCCCCTATACTGGAGCTCCTTCCTTGCCTGAGGATACGTATCGTTCCCGATCTCCTCGTTGCTGGTGGCACAGGACGCGATCTCGAAACGGTCGGAAAGACCTTTTTTGGATACGATATCCTTCGCGATGAATTCGGCCATGGGGCTGCGACAGATGTTACCGTGACAGACGAACAGGATCCTTGTCATTTACAGATGCTCCGGGTCATACAGACTGATCGGAAGATATATCGTTTTCACCCCGCACGGGACTATGGACGACATTCCCTCGGCGATGTATGACAAAAGTGATGAAAGGCAATGTCTGATATATCGCGGAATCAATCCCTCGGTCATGAGGCTCATCATCAACACCGGAAAGGGAGGAGTCGGTAAGACATCCGTTTCCGTAGCCACCGCGAAACGCTGTGCGGACATGGGATACCGTACCATCGTCATGAGTACGGATTCGGCACACTCCATCGCAGATTCCATGGATCTCGAACTCAACGGTGAGATCACGAACGTCATGCCCAATCTCGATGCATTGGAGATCGACATCATCACCGAGATGAACAGAAGATGGGACGACATCAGGAGATACATCTCCGACCTCATGATGTCCCAGGGTATCGGAGGCATGACCGCGGAGGAGATGGCCATCTTCCCCGGTATGGAGATGATCGCCGCACTGATGTACATCATCGACTTCGATAAGAACGACAGGTACGACGTGGTCGTCATGGACACCGCACCCACCGCCGAGACGCTCAGGCTGTTGAGCTTCCCTGACATCTCCAACTGGTATGCGGACAAGATGTTCGGACTTCTGAAGAAGCTGATGAGCATCGCAAGGATGACCATAGGCAAGTTCATGGACATGCCTCTCCCGACAAAGGGCGTCATGCAGACCATCGAACTCATAAAGGACCAGATGAACGAGGCCAAGAGGATCCTGGAGGACCCTAAGAAGACCACGGTACGTCTCGTCGTGAACCCGGAGAAGATGGTCATCAACGAGACCAAGAGAGCATATTCCTACCTCTGTCTCTACAACAAGAATGTGGAATGTCTTATCGTCAACAGGGTGTACCCCAAGGGAATCCAGGGAGAGTACTTCGAAAACAAATACAGGGAACAGGAGAAGTATATGGAACTAATCCACCAGGTCTTCGATCCCATGAAGATGATGTTCTCGGAGCAGATGCCTTCCGAACTGGTCGGATGGGACATGTTGGACAAACTTGCTGACAACATCTACGGTGACACCGACCCCACGACCGTGTTCTCCGACAGGAGTCCCATGAGCTTCGAACTCATCGATGATATCTACAAGATAACCATGGACCTTCCGTTCACGGACAAGAGCCAGGTGGAGCTCTTCAGGACGAAGGACGACTCCATCATAGTCCACGTCGGAAGTCAGAAGAGGAACGTGGCACTTCCCGATTCCATGAGGCATTCGACGATGATCGGCGCCGAACTTAAGGACGAGAAACTCATTCTGACATTCAAGAAGGAGGAATTTCTATGACCAACAACATGACGGACGAGGAGCTTAGACAGTTCCTCAAGGACAACAAGGACAGGATCGCAGCTCTCCTCGCAGAGGACTCCGAAGAGACCCAGGTCGATGAGGAGGAAGAGAGGGACAAGCTCCACCAGCTGAAGGACAAGGCTACCGAGGTCAACGACAAGATGCGTGAGAAAGCATCCGAAGCTAAGGATAAGGTCAAGGAGAAGGCCTCCGAGACCAAGGACAAGACCGAGGAGGCCATGAAGGACATGTACGCCGCACTCATGAACCCCGAGGCCCACAAACACTTCGTGAAGATGGGTATGGAGTTCTTCATGGGAATGAGCCAGATCCTTTCCAAGGCTCCGATCCCAAAACCGGTGAAGAAGTTCCAGGAGGACATCGCGGAGTCCAAGGCGGAGATCCAGCCCGAGTTCTGTAAGAACAATCCGGACTGCCTCGTCAAGAAGAAATCCGACGACGGTCTCGAGAAGATCGACCTCGACTGATCATGAACATCGAGGAAGGGACTCTGGCGGTGAGGTTCGCCAGGTCCGTTGTCGAAAACTGTACAGGAAAGGTGTTCGAGAGGGTCATCCTCCCGGACACCTTCTCCGAACCGAGGGGTGCATTCGTAACCCTCAAGACATACCCAGATGGAGACCTTAGAGGTTGCATAGGCATCCCGTTCCCGGTACTTCCCTTAGGTGAGGCCCTTGCGGAGGCGGGATCGTCCGTATGTCATGACCCCAGGTTCCCCGTTTTACGAAAACATGAATTGGAAAACGTCACCGTCGAGGTGACAGTACTCGAAGTCCCGGAAAGGATCGATTGTCCCAAATCCGAACTCCCATCGAAGATAGTCATAGGGAGGGACGGGCTCATGATCTCATACAGAGGAAGGAGAGGGTTGCTCCTCCCCCAGGTTCCAGAGGAACAGGGCTGGAACGTCGAGGATTACCTCGAAGGCCTATGCATGAAGGCAGGGCTACCGAGAGACTCATGGAAGGATGATGGAGCCGAGATCTCCGCATTCGGCGGAAAGGTATTCCATGAGGTCACACCATACGGTGACATAACGGAAGGATAGAATGGATCTTGTGATAGAGGGAAGGTTCCTCATCGACGAAGAACTGAAGGAGACGTCGGTGGGCATCGAGGACGGGAAGATAGTCACCATCGGTAAGATCGTCAGAGGAGGGGACGAAAGGATCGTCTTCAGCTCCGGTATAATCACACCCGGTTTCACGGATCCGCATGTCCACTTCCGTGAGCCGGGACTCACGGCCAAGGAGGATTTCAGGAGCGGTACGATGTCCGCACTGTTCGGAGGCGTCACCTGTGTCCTCGATATGCCGAACACCAACCCTCCGACCACGGACATGCGTACATTGATGGACAAGAAGGCGACCGTCCGTAGTAAGGCACATGTCGATTACGGCCTGTTCGCTGCACTGACACCGAACGCGAAGATCGAATCCCTTGCACCGCACGTGGCCGGATTCAAACTGTTCATGGGGTCCACCACAGGCAACATCCTTCTGAACGACGATAACGAGATCGGCTACCTGATGAACGACATAGCCAGATCCGGAAAGGTCATGAGCGTCCATGCTGAGGACGACAGCATGATCCAGAAGGATACCGAACATTCCAACTGGGATCACCTCAGGAATCGTCCCGTGGAAGCCGAGTACAATGCGGTCAGGAGGCTGTCACGTTACAAGGGCATGAAGATCAACATCTGTCATGTCACCGACCCCAACACCGCTGCCCTGGCAGCGAACGCAGGTTTCACGACGGAGGTGACTCTGCACCACATGATGTTCGGTGCGGAGAATGTCACCGGCACGGAATACAAGGTCAATCCCCCCATACGCGACCTGCGTACAAGGGATGGGTTGTGCAAGGCCGTGGAAGCTGGACGCATAACGATGTTCGGCAGCGACCACGCACCGCATACCCAGAGTGACAAGATGCAGGAGTACTCCACGGCACCCGGCGGAATGGTCGGAGTGGAGACCACCATACCTATCCTGATGGATTGGGCCATGAAGGGCAAGTTCCCACTGGCACTCCTCGATAGGATGGGAGCCAGGAACCCTGCTGCCACATTCGGACTCAACAAGGGCAGGATCAAGGTCGGCATGGACGCCGACCTGGTGTTCTTCGATACGAAGAAGGTCTCGAAGATAGATGCCGATACCCTCCATTCCAAGGCAGGACACACCGCATATGCCGGAATGGAGGCCATCTTCCCCGACACCGTCATAGTAAGGGGCAACATTCAGATACAGGACGGAGAATACTGCGGTGGAGCAATAGGAGTTGACACCAGTGAGCATCCCAGAGATTGATTATTCCGAGATTGCAGGCAAGAAGATCGAATGCCCCAGCGAATGCGGCATGTGCTGTCTATGTCAACCGGAGATTCTCCCCCAGGAGATGGGATTCTTCAGGAACAACCATCCGAAATCAGTTACCACCAGCAAGACCCCGGATAGGCACTTCTGCATCACAATGAAGAAAGGACACGGTTCGTGTTCTTTCCTGAACAACAGGAGATGCTCCATATATCAGAACAGACCCACGTTCTGCAGGCAGTTCCCCTACCACTTCTATGTGGGGGACGGCGTCAGCGTGGAACTCGACCTCTCCTGCAGAGGTGCATGGACCGGAGAAGGCAACGATGCGGTCGCGGAGGCACAGGAACTCGCGGAGAGGTCCGAGAAGAGACTCAACTCCGCACTCAAGGAGGCATCACAAGTCTACAGGGAATTCCATGCGATCTGTAAGGAGGCAGGAGTGATGTCCGACGTCTCCACCATAAGACAGGCATTGTCCGCCAACATCATGAAGTTCACCGATCTGGCATATATCGCCAAAATCATGGATCGCACCCTCGAGGAGCCCAAGATGGACCTCGAGAACCTCTCCCCCGACAACAAGTTCGACATGAAGGAGATGGAGGATGCCGCAAGGGATACCGCATTGGAGTCCATGGCATCCGATGACCCCATGAGCGTCCCCGTATACTGTGACAAGGACTGGAACTGGAACATGTTCATGGCATCCAAAGACAAGATCGTATGGTCCGTGATGAACGATGACGGCGACCTCGAGGAGAAGGGATCCGTGAACCCCATGGACATTCCCCTCAGGGCTCCCGACGCGGACGGTGCGGAAGTACTGGCACAATACATCTCCATCCTCAACGGAAGGGAGAGTTTCCTCGGAAACGTGTACTACACCATGGACCGCCTGGACTACGAGGACGATTTCGCCAACACATATTACGGTTGCATGTGCGTCACCATCGTGGATCTCCTTTGGAGAGCATCTATGTTGGATCACTTCTTCCACACCGGAATGGGTGCGGAGGGAATCAAGGAAGCCATCATCTTCTATGACATGGACAGATTGGATGCACCCACAATCGGAGCGTTCGTCTAACTCCCCTTATAATAATATAAGGAAGTAGGGGATACCTTAAAATAGTCTATCTGACTACGGAACTCCAGGAGGCTGAAATATGGCTAAGACTTTGACAGTTCTACAGGGCGCGGTCAAGAAGAACGTGATCGTCGGACTGAAGGGCAAGAGAGAGTACAGAGGCGTACTCGAGGGCGTGGACATGTACATGAACGTGGTCCTTAAGAACGCAGAGGAGTACTACGAGGGAAGTCTAGTCAGAAAGCTCGGCCAGGTCATTGTCCGCGGAGACAATGTCATATACATATCACCATAAGGAGTGTTGACAAATGGGAACAGGAACACCCGCACAGGGAAGGCACAACAAATTCAAGACACACATCCCCTGCCGCCGCTGCGGTAAGCGTGCATACCACGCAAGGAAGGGAGTCTGTGCTTCCTGCGGATACGGAAAGACAGCAAAGCTGAGATCCTACAACTGGGCAAAATCACACGAGTGAGGGACGTAACATGACGGGACCGGAGCACAGTTGCGGCATCGTCGGGGCTGTGGCTGATGGGGACGTAATGTACCATATCCACAGGTCCTTGAACGTCATCCAGCACCGCGGACAGGAGTCTGCGGGAATCTCAACTTTCTTAGATAATTCTATGAAGACCGTCAAAGGCGACGGTCTTGTGTCCGACGCGTTGAGCGAAGAGAAGATGCGCGGTTTCGTAGGAAACATCGCAATCGGACACGTACGCTATTCTACTGTAGGATCCAAGGGCGAGATCAATGCTCAGCCCATGGTCGTCGATTACAGCAAGGGAAAGGTCGCCATCGCACACAACGGAGAGCTGACCAATCACAAGGAGCTCAAGGCGAAGTACCAGGAATCCGGATGGGGATTCATGTCCGATTCCGATGCAGAGATTATCGCCAAGATCCTGGCAAAATGTCTCGCACAGATCGACGATCCAATCGAGGCCATGAGGGCGATGATGTCCGAACTCGATGGAGCATATTCATTGGTCATCCTGATCAACGACAGGCTGTTCGCACTCCGTGACACCTATGGATTCAAACCCCTCTGTATCGGTAAGACCCTCAAAGGATACATGGTCGTCTCCGAGAGCAACGCAATCGATTCCGTCGGAGGAACATTCGTCAGGGATGTCCTTGCCGGAGAGATCGTAGAGATCACCAAGGACGAGGTCAAATCATACCCCCTCGACAAACCCATGCCCAAAGCGCACTGTATGTTCGAGTGGATCTACTTCGCAAGACCCGATGCCATCATGGACGGAAGAGAGGTCTATGACGTCAGGAAAAAGATCGGTATGATCCTTGCCGAGGAAGCACCTGCGGATGTGGACGTCATCATGCCCATCCCCGATTCCGGAAGAGCACACGCATTAGGATACTCCATCAAATCCGGAATCCCGTACGAAGAGGGATTCATGAAGAACAGGTTCGTCGGACGTACATTCATCCTCCCCAGTCAGGAAGAGAGGGAGGCTGCAGTCTCCTCCAAGATGAACCCCATCAAATCCACGATCGCCGGAAAGAGGATCCTGGTCGTCGACGATTCCATCGTAAGGGGAACAACACTCAAGATCCTGATCAAATCCCTCAAGAACGCTGGAGCGAAGGAAGTGCATGTCAGGGTCGGAAGCCCCCCTATCATCGCACCTTGCTACTACGGTGTCGATATGAAGGACAGGGAAGAGTTCATCGCCACGAAATACTCCGTGGACGAGATCAGGGACATCATCGGTGCGGACTCTCTCGCATACATCAGTCTCGAGGGAATGGTCAAGGCACTGGAGATCCCTGCGGATGACCTCTGTCTGGCATGTGCCAACGGAAAGTACCCCACCTTCATCCCCGGTGAAGTACACAGGTTCGAATCCGAGTGATTCACAAACATCAATATGGGGGCATGTCCCCCATCAGATTTTTCTATCCATTGCATACTGCATCTGGATCATCACATCCGAATTCCAAAGTTACCATCGGAACGTTTAATAACGATAAGTGATTAACGAGTTTTACTGGGCAGTTAGATCAGATGGAAGATCGCTACATTGGCATTGTAGAGGTCGCGAGTTCGAATCTCGCACTGTCCACTCATCTTTCTTCAAGCATCTCTGATTTATTCGAATTCTATCGAAAACGTTTGTTTTTGACACAATCCGCTATATGTCGTCCAATGATGAGAGTAACATTTAACTCATGTTCGTCATAACCGCGCCCGACGGAAGTGTTCCAATGGGGCCTGACGAACAGACAATGATTGTCGCATACCTATCGATTCTGCTGATACCTGCAATTGTGGGGATATTCCTCGGACTTCTACGTAACGAACGTTTCGGTAAGGTCTCCGTAGGATTGTGCATGACCTCCTGTATAGCAGGGATCCTCTGCACCCCAATGTATCTGTACACGGAAGGGTTCTCGGCGAAGTTCCCGTTGGAATCCTTCATCGGGGAATACATAATCTTCATCGATCTGATCACATCGATATTCGTTTCCATATCATCGGTGGTGTTCCTGATGGTCGTGCTACACATGTCCCATTCCGGCCATGGATATTCCAACGGATATCTGGCACTCACATGTGCATTGTTCCTCTCATGCGTACTTTGCATGATGGCGGACTCGGTCATCCTGCTGTTGGTCTCATGGGAAGTGGTTTCTTTGGTGACATTCCTGATGGCTGATAACAACGACCTCCCCAGATGGAGATTCTTCATGATCACACACATCGGAGGATTGGTCATCATGGCAGTATTCGGATACCTCTGGGTATTCACCGGTACCGGAGATATGGGCAATTGGCATCAACTGTCCGCCCTCATGGATGACAATGTATCATCCCTCCTGATTCTGGCACTATTCCTCGGGTTCGGTACTAAACTCGGTACGATCCCATTCCATGCATGGATGCCCGAGATGTATGCCACATCCCCTACGCACACCACCGCGTTGTTGACCACGGTATGTTCCAATGTGGCCGTACTGATACTGTTCAAAAGTGTATTCTCATGGATAGGCATCTCCAATCTGATTTCGGTCTTTGCGGTGATCCTTTGCATACTCAGCGTAGCAACCGCACTATGGGGTGCCATGGAGTCCATGGTCCAGACCGGGCCCAAGAGGATACTGGCATATTCCAGTATGGAAAACATGGCACTGGTCACCATGTGCCTTTCGTTGGCTATGTTGTTCTTCGATTCGTTCCCCGCATTGACCTCATTGGTCACGGTGGCCGCACTGTTCCACACGATGAATCACAGTGTGTTCAAATCCCTCATGATGCTCACCGTGGATTCCATAGAGGATGTCACCGGTGAAAGGACAATAGACAGGTTGGGGGGAATCGCTTGCGTCCTGCCCGGATTATCCGCCGTAGCACTGATCGGTGCGATGTCACTCACCGCCATACCTCCCATGAACGGGTTCGTCAGCGAGTGGTTGATGTTACAGGCACTCATCGGTACGGATACTGTATCTTCATCGATGAGGGTCTTCATGCCATTGCTCATCGCGATGATGGGTGTCTGCGGAATGGTGGTCGCCACATCATATGCCAGATTGTACGGATTCATATTCCTCGGAAGACCCAGATCGAAAGGTGCATCCGATCCCAGACCGTTGAGGAAGGGATCCTTGGCACCCCTTATGGTGTTGGCATTACTCTGTATCACCATGGGACTTCTGTCCTTCCCGATAATGGACGGGCTATCCTCCGGGATCTCGGACATCACCCTGATCGATACGGAATACAGGATCGCATTGTCCGGAAATCTGGAACCCCTCACATTGGGCATACTTCTCGGAGGCTGCATTCTACTGTTGTTCCTCATGACCCGTATCTTCAGGACCTCCCGTAACATAGACGAGACCTGGGGATGCGGAGGGACTCTGGATGAAAGGATGCAGTACTCCTCCGAGGGATTCTCGCAACCCATCGTCAGGGTTTTCCACCCCATCTACGGCGATACCACCGAGAAGAGGGGTAACAGATATGTCACACGTTTCATGGAACCCTTCGTGAAATACATCTACAGGCCCATAGGTGCCGGGATCGTCACACTCTCCTATCAGGTCAGACGCCTGCAGACCGGTAACATCCAATCGTACCTGGGTTACATACTGATCACGCTCATGGTAGCACTTCTGGCGGTGAGGTGGCTATGACACCCATGGAGATAATCGTGGAACTGGGTCAGGCACTGTTGCTGATCATCATATCGCCGTTGATGTACGGCATCGTATCGAAGTTCAAGGCATTGATGCAGAGAAGGGTAGGGTCCAGCATATTCCAACCGTACAGGGACCTCAGGAAACTGTTCTCAAGGAACGAGGTGACTTCCAGGGATTGTTCATGGTTGTTCCGCGGAATACCATACGTGTGCATGGCGTCCATGATCATCCTGGCATTGGTGGTACCGTTCTTCTTCACAGGGGTGCTGGCACCGTTCGGGGACCTGATCACGGTCGTCTACATATTCACACTTTACAGGTTCTCCATGGTATTGGGAGGCCTGGAAGGAGGATCCACCTTCGGAGGTATGGGAAGCAGCAGGGAGATGATGATGTCCGTCCTGATCGAGCCGGCATTGTTGCTATCGATAGCCACCATCGCTGTCATGTCCGGTGCTGGTACCGATATGGATTCGATCTCCGAAGCGATTGTTAAGATGGGTGTAGCTGCGCTGAGTCCCGCACTGGTCCTTGCGGCCGCATCGTTCCTGATAACATTGCTGGCAGAGAATGCCAGGATCCCGTTCGACAATCCGACGACACACCTGGAGCTCACTATGGTCCATGAGGCCATGATCCTGGAGTACTCGGGAAGGGGACTCGCTATGATGGAGCTGTCCTCCATGATGAGATTGACCATATTCATGGCGATGATGGGTTCGCTGTTCCTACCATGGGGTATCGCATACGACCTCGAACCGGCGTCGTTGTTGTTGTCCTTGGCGATCTCGTTGGTCAAGATGCTGTTCATGGCATTCGTACTGGCACTCGCCGAATCCATACTGTGCAAGACAAGACTGTTCAAGACACCTAACCTGTTGACGGTGTCGTTCATGTTATCGCTGTTGGCGATGATCTCGTTGTATATTCTGTGAGGTGAAGAGGATGGATAGTGTAATCATTGGAAATCTGATCGACCTGTGTGCCGTTCTCATGTTGCTCACCTCGGTGATGGCCGTCGCCACCACCCGCATGAGACCGTTGATCCAACTGTTCTCCCTGCAATCGATATTCCTCGCATTGGTGGCATTCATCATCGCGTGGTCGTCCGGTTCGCATCACATCTACATCATGTGCGTGCTGACCATCGTCCTGAAGGTGATCGCCATGCCGAAGATGCTGACGTACATAATGAGCAGGATCCATGTGGATAGGGAAGTGGAGCTCAGTATCGGAATTGTCGGTTCCCTGTTATTGGCAGGATTGATGATCATCTTGTCGTACTACATCACCGAACCGTTGATCTCATCGGTGGAGACCGTCGAGAGGAACTGTATCGCACTTTCATGCTCCATGTTGCTCATCGGACTGTTGATGATGTGCACACGCAGGAAGGCCATCACGGAGACCGTCGGATTACTGATGATGGAGAACGGACTGTTCCTAGGTGCATTGGCACTATCCCACGGTATGCCGTTGATCGTCGAGTTGAGTGCGTTCTTCGACGTCATGGTAGCGATAATCATCATCGGTATCTTCGCCTACAGGATCAACAAATCATTCAATTCGGTGGAAACATCATTCCTCAGGAGGGTGAAGGAATGAACCTCTCCCTTCTGATACTGATAGGATGGATGGTACTGTCATCTATCGTATGCGTGTTCGGTAGGAAGTCGAAGTACATCGACAAGGTGATGCCGTTCTGTACATTGGTACAACTGGTCCTTGCGGCAGTGTTATGCATCCCCATCATAGACGGGGAGATCCTCGATGACGGCCTGTTCTACATGGACGGTATGTCGGCCGTTTTCATGATGTTGGTGGCAATCGTCGGATCAATGGCGTCCGTATACTCCATGGCGTACGTTGGATACGAATCCGATGAAGGAGAGATCCTGACGAGGGACATCGGTCAATACTACGCGCTGATGATGGTGTTCATCTCCGTGATGATGCTGACGTTCACCGCACGTTCGATGGCGATAGTGTGGTTGGGCATCGGAGCCACCACCTTGGTATCCACATTCCTCGTGGGATTCCATACCAACGAGGAGTCCACCGAGGCCGCATGGAAGTACATCATACTGTGTTCCGTCGGAATCACCATCGCTTTGGCAGGGTACACTCTCGTGTATGCGTCCACCATAGGTGTGGTGGATTCCGGTGCATCTTTCGATTGGCCTGCGCTCATGGCAGCTGCGGATTCCCTGGATCCGGCACTGATGAAGATGGCGATGGTCCTGATCATAGTGGGATTCGGAACGAAGGTCGGTTTCGTACCGTTGCATGCGTGGCTGCCTGATGCACATAGTCAGGCCCCGAGTCCTGTGAGCGGACTGCTGTCCGCGGTATTGCTGAACTGCGCCATGTACGGGGTGTTGAGATTCTACTCGATATCCGAACTGGTGAACCCCGGATTCGCTTCCTCCTTGTTGTTGGTGTTCGGCGTGATATCCTTG
>JAFVZR010000058.1 GCA_017508065.1 Candidatus Methanomethylophilaceae archaeon | reverse complement strand
CTCTGACGGTGTCGTGAAGACCGTGGACGTTGTGCTCGGAGATAAGGACGGCAAAGGATTCTTCGGAGCATCCGTCACTCTCTCAGGAATGAGTCTGACAACGCCCACCATCCTCTTGGACAACGGGATCAATCCGTTCTATGGCAGGGAGACACTTTCCGAATATGCCATGGGAATCATATCCTACATAGGTGCACCGTTCCAGGGATTCTCCCCTGTACCGGAGTCATGTGTATGGTGGTATGACTGTACGATCATGGACGAGGATGTGTTCTGGATCCTGATGTACATCGTCTATTGGACATTCTGGCTCAATCTGGTGTTGGGTGTATCCAACGCACTTCCTGCGGTACCGTTCGACGGAGGTTTCCTTTTCAGGGACGGTGTCGATTGGTTGTTGGAGAAGGGCGGAATGTTCGACGTGGAGAAACGTCAGAACATAGTGAACGTGTTGACCAACTTCACATCCTATGCCATGTTGTTCGCCATGTTACTGGTGCTTGTGGTCGTAGTCCTATGACGTAGTCATAGGGTCAAGGTCATAACATTACGATATCTTCGGATCCGTCCATGATGATGCGTTTTGCCCATGCGAGTTTGCGCTTCTTGGTCTCCGGGTCCGAACCATCTTTGTAAGAGGGTGTATCGAAATCGAATCCTCTCAATTCGATCCTTCTTGCACCGAAATGTCTTGCGATACAGACCGCCCTATCTCCATCCGTGAATCCGCCATAGTTGCGGATGACATTGTCTGGAGTGGCCTGTGTGGTGAGTATGACAGGTCCACGGAACTCCTTGGCGTATCTCATGATGAGGTCTGAATTATCACCGTGTGCGTGGATGAATGTGAGTGCACCCTTGGAAGATGCCTCTATCTGGGATTCTATGTCACCATCCAGGTCCGTGACCACTATGTCCGGTACCAGATGTTTCATTACCGATTCAGTGGCGGATCCTGCAGAGATTACGAATTCTCCATCCAATCCTGACATATCCGGTGATGCAGGTCCAATGATGGTCACCTTGTGTCTGATCATGTCGAATACATCGTCATCATCGATGAGGTCAGCCATCTGCATCAATGTCTTCAGAAGTCTTGCAGAGGATTCATCGGATGTCCGATCATAGCCCATGTCGGAAAGGATCTCAAAATAGATCCTCTCCCACTCTTGTATGTTCATTCTACCGATTCCCTGGATTTGAAGTATCTCTTATAGCTGGATTGGAGGACGGATGCTACGATCGTAAGGGCCATTCCGCATATCAGTTCGAATACGATGAACGTGTTGTTCATGGCCCCATAACCAAGTGCGACGGAGATGGTATCCAACAGGCCCTGTAGAAGGAATCCTATTCCGATGACCGTGATGGTACCGACCATGAAACTACGGTTGAGTTTCCTCAACTTGATGAAGTTGTTCATGAGTTTTCCTACATCCCACAGCATCAAGGCGAAAATGAATGGCCAGAGCGCATTCGTGATGAACTTGATTACGATGTAGACGGGATCTTTGATCTGAGTGTGCCAAATGTTGTACAGTCCGAGTGCGACCCCTGTGGCCACAAGTGCTAAGGAGAGGATGGCGAAAGTAATTGCTACGTTACCGCTACGTAGGTTCTTCGCACTGTACTCCAAATAATCTATGAAACGATCTATCAATCCATATCCATGGAGACATAGGAAGATACCTAAGATCAGAAGAACTATGGACCATGTCTGTTCCAGAATGTAATCCCCATTGTTCGTGACGTAGTAGAGGATCACTCCCTCCATGATGAAGATGAATCCGATCAATCCGAGAATGACTCCGATGGGTACTATGAACCTCTTCTTCTTATCCGGGTCGTTGAGCATCCTGGAGAGGATGTAGAACGTACTCTCCAGACCCGGTGCCTGTTTGACATAGACCTTCTTGACGGAATCGATGGGGACACGTGACGAGACGATCGGGTTGATGAACTCATCCTCCGCACCATCCCCTACGAGCATGACCCTTTGAGGAACGACCTTCTCGAGGACCTCTTCCAATTGGTCGATGATGATGGAATCCGATTTGTGACCGACATCCTTGTCCCCACAGATCAAAGCGATCTCCACATTCCTTCCATCGGCCTTCAGGTCCTTGTACATCCTGATAGCAGCGAAGAGTCCGTTGACGTCGGAATCCTCCGGGTCGGCTACAGCGAGTGCCGTAGCTGCCTTCATACAGTGGTCTATACCTATCACGGGTGTAACCACTCCTGCCTTGACCCCGAAGTCATTGTCCCTGTCCACAGAAAGGACCAGGGTCTTTTCGTTCTTCACATTGATATTAATGGCGATGATGGATTTAACAGTTAGGACTGGACGTACGTAGGATTTAATAGCCATCAAACAGATTATCTGGCATGCGTATCAAATGGCACGGGCATGCCTGTTTTGAGATCAATACCGGTGACACAACCATTGTTCTGGATCCACATGATGGTAAGTCCTTGGGGATCAAAACCCCCTCTGCTACTGCGGATCTCGTTCTGATGTCCCATGACCATTACGATCACAATGCCAGCCGTTCCATCCAGGGTAACTTCAAGAGCTACATGATGAAGAACGGTAGGTTCGAGTTCAGGAACATCCAGTTCTACGGTCTTTCCACCTTCCATGATGACGCTCAGGGGAAGAAGAGAGGGATGAACACGATGTACAGGTTCACCATAGAGGGTATGACGCTATGTCATTGTGGTGATCTCGGTTGCATCCCTAATCAGAAGGTGATCAATGCCATCAAGGATGTGGATTTCCTGTTCCTCCCTGTAGGTGGAGTATACACCATGCAGAAGTCCGAACTGAGGGAATTCATCGAAATCGTGAATCCTCGCATAATCATTCCTATGCACTACCGTTTCGGAGGATTGACCATCAACATTGCGGATGTGGATGATTTTCTGGAGATGATCCCTGATGATTCCACCGAATATGTCGGCAACTCCATCGATATCACTAGGGAGGAATTGCCTGATCTGAAAGAATGTTGGGTGTTCGATAGAAGATGAGCCGTGCTCAATAGAGCACGAGTGCATCTTCCAATTTACCCATCTCGATCGGTGTGGTCATCTCACCGATGAGTGCGCCTTTGGAGTTAGCAAGGACGCATGCCGAGAGCGAACGGCATCCGTGGTTGAGCGTTG
>JAFVZR010000057.1 GCA_017508065.1 Candidatus Methanomethylophilaceae archaeon | reverse complement strand
CTCTTTGGCGATCTTCTGGATGTACTCCACGATCTCAGGCTCTGCATCAGGACCGTGTGCACCGATGAATTCGACGACACCGGAACCGATGACCAATCCGTCAGCCGAACCGATGACCTTCTTCGCATCCTCGGGCTTTCCGGCACCAAATGCGATGGTGATGGGTACGTCGGTCCTGCCCCTGATGGTGGCGATCATGGACTCGACCTCTTCGGAGGTGGCCTTCATCGGTACGAGGTAGATGAATCCGTCCGCACTGTCCGCAAGGACCTCCAACCTCTTCGCGGAGGCAGGATAGATCGCACTGACGAGTCCGATGTCGTACTCCTTGGCGAATGCGGAGACCTCGGTCCTCTCCTCGTAGGGCATGTCGATGATGAACACGGTAGCGATGGAACACTCCGCACAGCGTGCGAAGAAGTCCTTGTAACCGTATCCGAAGATGGGGTTAAGGTAACTGACAAGCGATACTGGCACATCGCTGGTCTTCCTGACGTTCTCGACGATCTTGAATGCACAGCTGAGATTGGCTCCCGCCTCGAGTCCGCGAAGTGCTGCATCCTTCTGTGCTGGCTCATCTGCGATCGGGTCTGAGAACGGGATTCCGATCTGGACCATGTCCGCACCTGCCTTCTCGAGTGCCAGTACGAACTTCACGGTGCTCTCGACATCGGGATCGCCTGCCGCGACGTAAGGGATGATGGCCTTACCGTTAGCGAATACCTTGGAGATGTCACTCATGGAGCTCCTCTCCTCTGTAGCGTGCGATGGCGGCGACATCCTTGTCCCCACGTCCGGAAAGGGTCACGATGATGATCTTGTCCTTGTCCATGGTGGGTGCGAGCTTCATGGCATATGCGACGGCATGTGCGCTCTCGATGGCACAGATGATTCCCTCGGTCCTTGCGATGTACTCGAATGCACAGACTGCCTCCTCATCGGTGATGGGGTAGTACTCCGCACGTCCGATATCGTGGAGGTTAGCATGCTCGGGACCGATTCCGGGGTAGTCCAATCCTGCGGAGATGGAGTACACTGGAGCGATCTGACCATTCTCGTCCTGACAGAAGTAGGACTTCATTCCGTGGAAGATTCCCATCCTTCCGGTGGCGATGGTGGCTGCGGTCTCGGATGTGTCTACACCTTTTCCTGCGGCCTCCGTTCCGATGAGCCTTACACTCTTGTCATCGATGTAGTTGAAGAAAGAACCGATAGCGTTACTGCCTCCTCCGACACATGCGATGACAACGTCGGGAAGCCTGCCCTCGGTTGCAAGGATCTGTTCCTTGGACTCCCTGCTGATCACACTCTGGAAGTCCCTGACGATCATCGGGAAGGGGTGAGGTCCCATGACCGATCCGAGGACGTAGAAAGTGTCCTCCTTGTTAGCGGCCCAATCACCCATTGCAGCGTTGACGGCATCCTTCAGAACCTTGGTTCCTGTCGTGACTGCGTTGACCTTGGCACCGAGGAGCTTCATCCTGTAGACGTTCAATGCCTGCCTGATGGTGTCCTCCTCACCCATGTAGATCTCACACTCGAGACCGAGAAGTGCTGCTGCGGTCGCGGTCGCGACTCCGTGCTGTCCTGCACCGGTCTCTGCGATGACCCTCTTCTTTCCGAGGTGTTTGGCCATGAGTGCCTGTCCGAGAACGTTGTTGATCTTGTGTGCACCGGTGTGGTTGAGATCCTCCCTCTTGAGATAGATCTTGGCACCGCCAAGGTCCTCGGTCATGTTCTTAGCATAATACAATAAGGAAGGACGTCCGGCATACTCCTTGAGAAGGGTCTCGAACTCCTCCATGAAGGCCTTGTCCTCTCTGAAGCGCTCGTAGGCCTCTTCGATGGCGTTGACCTCCTCCATCAGCACCTCGGGGACGAATTGTCCTCCGTGGACACCGTATCTACCTTTCGACATGAATGCCCATGAATGACAAGATATATTAAAAATGTTGTTCATTGATGAACAAAATTATACATCGAAAAATGTGGCACAGGACTGTGCCACATCATACGAGGGGTTCTGGATCCTCGTCGAGAACGGTGTCCGGACCCTTGCCCAACTCCTCAAGCTTCAGACGGATGATCCTCTCCCCGAAATCAGAAGCACCGTAGACGGGCACCTTCCTTCCGGCCTGTATCGTCGCCTTCTCCTTGGCCACCTCGCGCACCCATTTGGAGGCACAAGCGGTGACGACATCGGCGTACTCGAAATAACGACGTGCATCGTCCTCGGAGATGCCTGTTGTGTGAACGGCATATATGGACACGGAATCGCCATAGCGTTTCCTGAGATACTCCGCATCGTCCGCGAACGCTACGGTGACGGCCAATCTCTTGTATCCCATGGAGAAAGCCTTCTCCACACCGGCACGTGTGTCGATGGGTACCGTGACTGGATCTATGACGTTCTCCCTGCCTACGGCATCCAACACGGCATCTATGGGCGATGTTTCGATGATGGCCGATATCCTTCCCCCCAATCCTTGGATGATACCGGGATCGGTGAGGATACAGGTGCCGCAACCATCGGCTGCCATAACGACCGCATCCATCATCCCTTTGGTCAGGGCCAGGCTCATCAACTCGGAGATCCCGAAGCTCAGGAAGTAATCCATCCTGACCTCCCTGTTCTCACAACACATACCGAATGACCCCATACGGAACTCCATGTTCTCACGGATGGTCGACTCATTGAGTTCCTCTATACCTCTGTGTTTCTTGAAGAGAGGACAATACCTGACCACAGGTTCACTGATCTCGACGACCTTTCCATCCTCCATGACCACACGGGACTTGCCCAATGCCTCCATAACATGTCTGCCCATACGAATGCCTCCGAACGGTACACACATACCGTACCACGTAAGTATGGACATGTGTGTAAAAAAAGGAATGTGTCCAGAATCGAAAAACAAGAATAATCTCGTTGATATCCGACCATCGTTACGGATATCATGACCATCATAGTCTACAACTCGAAAACAGGATCTTCGGAGAAATATGCACACTTGATTTCGGAACGTACGGGACTCGACTGCTATTCGGTGAAAGACGAGTACCCGAGGGATGAGGATATCGTATTCATCGGATGGCTTCGCAGATACACCATCGTAGGTATGTCAAAGATCGACGTCAGTAAAGTTAAGGCTGCATGTGCAGTCGGTTGCGATAATGTGGACTTCTTCAACAGGAAGGAGGTCGAATCCTGTAATGGATACTCTGCAGAGACTTTCTACCTCCGTGGATGGATTGTTCCGGAGAAATTGAATTTCATTGAGAGATTCATCCTGAAGATGGTATCCAAGAAGATCCTCAGAGAGGCGGGAGAACATGCCGACATGACCCTGATCGATGCAATGACAAAGGGTGGAGACTTCTTCGATGAGGCTTTCATCGATCCTGTCGTCGAGTTCCTCAAAGGTTGAGAACCCACACCATCGGTGGGGACAACTCCGTTCGACTCTTTATGACCGTTAGAAACCTCATGCGGACGAGGTCGTTGACGAATCAGAACACGAAAAAACTAAGTGACAGAACCGAATACTGTTCAAAAATCTCGAAGAAGTAAGTGAGTGGCGGGCTTGAGGGGATTCGAACCCCAGACCATTCGATTAAGAGTCGAACGCTCTACCTAGCTGAGCTACAAGCCCTTGTATGAGACAAGGGATATAGTCATCATTAATAAATGTTTCTATACCTACTCTTGAAAACGACATACATCTCATACAAGATCATCAAAAATCACATGATTTTGTCTCAAAAGTCAGGAAATATGTTTGATCGATTTGCCACCCGTCTGCTCACGAACCTGTCGTCATTGTATCGTACCGTGTAATGAAAAGTCGCGCACACGCGCAACTATAATAACTCGAGCGACCATTGACGCATCATGGGTCAGTTGAAAGTCAGGGACATCATGACCACCCCGGTCACCTCACTCCTCGGAACAGACACACTGAAGGATGCAACAATCAAACTCGCGGTCGAGAACCTCTCCGGAGCACCGGTCGTAGATGAGGACTTCCACCTCATAGGTATCCTCAGCGAATACGATATCCTCAAGGTCATCATGGACCATGAGGAGAGTATCAATCTCGAGAACCCTGTACTTCATCTTCTTGCAATGCCCATGGACGTCATCGATGACCCTCAGCTCAAAGAAGCTGCAGACAAGATCTCCAAGATCAGAGTGGAGGACATCATGATCAAGGACGTCCTCACGACCACTGCCAACACGGAAATCATCGATATCCTTCGTGTCATGGTCGAAAAGGACGTCAGTCGCGTCCCCGTTCTCGAAAAGGGCGTTCTCGTCGGTATCGTGACCAGAGGAGACATCATCTTCTCCATCTACAAGAGAAAGCTCTGAGTCACATGGAGATCCACGTCCTTGCCAGTGGCAGCGACGGGAATTGCTACGTCATAAGATCTGGAGAGCATACCATCATGCTCGACCAGGGCATGACGTACAAACACCTCGTCGAACAGATGAATGTCAACGGCATAATGCCCGAGGAGATTGAGTGCATACTTGTCACACATGAGCACAGCGATCATATCAAAGGCGTAGGTACCGCTGCCAGGAAATTCAAATGTCCCGTGATGTCCACATTAGGCACATACGAAGGGATGTTGCACCACATAGGCAAGGTGGACTACTCCGAGATCAGGAGGGATGTTGGATTCACTATCGGAGACATAGAGGTCCAACCACTCCCGACCAGACATGACGCTGCAGATCCCGTATGCTACAGGTTCTCCTCCGGCGACAAGAGCGCGTTCATAGCAACGGATACAGGATCCATCAACATGGAGATCAGGCAGGCCATCAACGATTCGGACCTCGTGATTCTCGAATCCAACTATGATCCGCAGAGACTGAGGAACAACCCATTGTATCCCGAATACCTCAAGATCCGCATAGCCAGTGAGGACAGGGGGCACCTGTCCAACTTCCAATGCGGGGATGCACTCATGGGCATCCGCCCCGGACAGAGAATATTCTTGGGCCACCTCAGTAAAAAGAACAATGATCCGGATCTTGCAAAGGATACGGTATCTCAGACATCCGGAATACGCAGGGCGGCATTGGACTGTCTGGATTGTAACCTGGATGATACCAGGGCACTGAAGATCTGAACCTCAGAACAACTTTACTGCCATCTTTCTGTTGATCAGAACGTTTGCCATTCCGGCAGGCATCCTGATGACATCGTCCTTTCTGAGCTTGTAGTCACGGGTAGGGCCGACGAACTCCGGGATGTCTTCGATGACATGTATCGTAAGGAGTGAATTGTCATCGTAATCCTCGTCATCCGATTCTGACGGAACATCGACTGGCACAGTGACCTTGGGTTCAACATCTGTGACCGTCTCCACAGGGATGTCTTCCTCAACTGTCACATCCTGTTTGACCTCCTCTGTGGGAACAGGGGTCTCGACCACGGGCTGTTCCGGAGGCAACTCCGAATCGGGGAACTCTGCAAAATCGTCCGGGAAATCGATGTCCCCCATATCGACCTCTTCCAGATCGTCGGGGATGTACGGAAGTTCACCCAAGGTTTCAACCTCCACTGCCTTTGGCACAACCGGTTCAACTGGAACGGCTGGTACAATTGGTTCAGGCTTGGATACGGACTCGATATCGAGCAGAACTACGTTCTTCTTCTTGCGCTCGGTATTCGTCCAATGGGCTCTGGATGCCTCAAGAACGGAACTGTAGTATTGCCTCTCCTCCAATGGGAGGTTGTCCGTGGCATTCACACAGCCCATAGCAGTCCTTATAGCGAGTGCTGCAACCTTGCTCATCCTGAGCTCCACCACGAGTTTGATGTTCTGGTGGATCCTCTTCCTGCGCTCGTTGGCGGCCGCGGAAGCGAGGGAACCTATGTCGATACCGATTTGTCTCTCACACTCCTTGCTCTGCTTGTCGAGAAGGCGCAACATCGCTGGATACAGGTCCTGCCTGACCTCGGTGAGTGCACCGGAGGCCTTCTCCTTCCTGATAATTGCACCGAGCTCCTCGAATGTGAAGTCCGAATCGACTGTGTCCCCAATCACATAATCTGTTATCGGCCATCCCTATATGAGCCTACCGCACGTCCAATCGCGCACGAGCAAGCTATAAATCGACACAACAACGTCCACAGTACGATGACCGATTTCACCATTGGCGAAAGGCTTCTGTTGCACCTCTATAGATACAGGTCACTCGACCAGAACGAGATCTACAACATTCCATGGGAACTCACACAGGATGGGATCGCTACGACCCTATGCATCTCCAGAGCCCATGCGTCCATCGAATTGAAGAAGCTCAAGAACAAGGAAAGGGTTGTGGAGTACCAGGCACACGTCAAGGGTGGAAAGGTCAAGAGGTATGTCTACTACCTCAACCCGGAAGGATTGAAGGCGGCAGCGGAGGTGCAGAAGAAGGCAGATGATGCGGGTATCGACGTGAAGACCTTGCTCGATCTGAAGTGCCAGGATCCCACACAGGCATTGGACGGCATGACCCCTGAGGACAAATATGCCCTCGGCTGTGCATGCGCATTCAGAGTGCCAGTACCTTTGAGCATACTGAAAGACCATAAACGTGCCATCGTTCCCGCCGACGCATCCGGAATGACAGTCATCAACAAAGATGTCAGGGAGAGATACCTCTCGGCAATGCCTGAGGATTCGAGAACCTGGCACAGTTTCGCTGCTGACGAATGGCTGGAGAATCGTGTGGACCTTCCCGGATACGATGAGGCATTCAGGACCGTTGAAAGGACATACCACCTCCTCAAGGCAGGAAGGAAATCCGAAGCCTGCAGGATCATATCGAACAACATCTATGACCTCATGTACATCGACGACAGGGACTTCCTGGATGCCCTTCTGACCGTGACCAACCCTCCCGAGAAGAACATCCTCGATGTGCTGGCACTTACATGTGAGATCGCGATCAACGTTTCCGATTACAAGGTCGCGAGGGAAACTGCCGAGAGGCTCGCAGAGACCGTCGTCTTCGAAGGGGAGGAGAACGAGGAACACGGGGATGCCCAGGGATACGCATACCTTGCAGAGGTGTACGCACTCAGAGGCATGAAGGAAGAGGCTGACAAGTTCATACACCTGGTACAGGAGAGCAACAGTGCTTTGGCGAAACTCATCCTCGCAGACATCCTGGTCGATATGAAGGAATACGGACTCGCTGCCGAGGAGATCAACAAACTCACTAACATCCCACGTGCCAACGAAGCCTCCGTGTTCCGCAGGCACTATGTGATGGCGAAGCTCAATCTGGCACTGCGTAACGAAGACTGTGTGGCCATAGAGGTGTCCGAATGTGTACCGGAGATTCCTCCGACCGAAGAATTTGTTATAAAGATGTTAAACAAGGCCTTTGCCTCCGCAGAGAGCAGAGGAAAGGCCCTTGTCCGTTCATTGGCCAAGAGTTATGGCTACTGGGACATGTTCAGAGAACACGGTTCTTCTTGAGTAGGTCCATGTCCGAGATGTAGAGCTCACGGATATCCGTGATTCCCCACTTGAGCATGGCGAGCCTCTCGAATCCGAATCCCCAAGCAAGGACGGGCTTGTCGATACCGAAGGGTTCGACGACCTCCTTCCTGAAGATTCCTGCACCTCCGAGCTCCATCCACTTTCCGTTGAAGAAGACCTCCAACTCCAGAGATGGTTCAGTGTATGGGAAGTATGCTGGCCTGATCCTGATCTGATCGAATCCCATCTTGGAATAGAACTCCCTGATGATGGAGATCAACATATCGAAGTTCGCATTCTCGTCGATGATGTAACCCTCGATCTGAGTGAACTCGGGAAGGTGAGTGGCATCGATGGATTCCTTCCTGAAGATCCTGGAAAGGGAGAACACCTTGGAAGGCACCTTCGGATTGTTGGCGATGGACAGGATGGAATTGACGGTGGTATGGGTCCTGAGCATACCCTGCTCGGCCATGTCCCTGGACCATTTTCCTCCCCATCCGGTTGAACCGGTCTCTCCTCCGTTCTCGTGGATGTTCTTTATCGTCTCGACCAACCTGTCATCCTCTACGGGGATCCTCTTGGGGCTCTCCAGATAGAAGGTGTCCTGAAGGTCCCTGGCAGGATGGTCCTGTGGAACGAAGAGGACATCGAGGTCCCAGAATGCCGGGTGGACGTACTCACCATCGTACTCGGTGAATCCCATGTCGGTGAACAGTTTCCTGACATCGGCGGCAAGACGGGACAGAGGGTGCTTCTTTGCCGGATAATATGCGGGTGCGAAGGTCTGTACATCGAACTTCCTGAACTCCACGTCCTTCCACTTTCCGCTCTGGATGAGGTTGTCGGTGACCTGAACGGTCTCCTCCTTGAGCTCGATCCCCTGTGCAAGAGCATCCTTTCCGGCGTCGGTGAGGGAGATCGCCCTCTTGGTGACGATTTCCTCCGCGATCATTCCCTGACGACCCTTGAGGTCCTTGACAAGACGTGCATCGGCATCGGCTTCGGGAAGGGGTCCGTCAGCCATCCTCTCAAGGAGTGCTTCGTCATCCATCTTTTTGGTGAGCATCTCCTTTCCGAGGTCGGTGAGGACGAGGACCTTGGCCTCTCCGTCCTTGACGATGTCGGCCAGCTTCTTCCTCTTGAGCCATCCGACAGCGATCTTGTCCTCCCCACCGGGAAGTGCGTCGGCGAACGCTGCCATATCCATCCTTCCTCCGGCGGCATCGATGGCAGAAATGGCCTTCCTCTCGGGAAGCCCATTCTCGATAACCGACCTATCGGAGACAACGAAGAACTTGGAGACATCCTCGTCGATGACGACGAGTCCCTTGGATGCAAGCCATGAAGCTGCACCCATCACCTCAACCTCAAGTTCAAAACCGCCCTCTGCGATCAAGTCCGCGGGGGACGAACTCTTACCTGCTGACTCCAGTGCCAACAGAAGCCTTCTCTCGTTGTAGCTAAGACCTTCCAGGATCTCGGATATGTTCATTTGATTCACCATTTGAAACCGTCGAAGGCCATTGAATCTATGACGTCCTTGGCCTCCTCTCTCTTTGCCTGATGCTCTTCAAGGAAGACGTTGATCTTCTCGGTGAGGCACATCTTGCACTCGCCACAGAGGATCTCTCCGTTACGACACTTCTGTGCCATCTCCTCGAGCTTCTTGTCATCCTTCTCGAACATGCAATAGTTGTACTTGAAAACGGCACAGACCTCGGGATTTCCGCCCTCTGCCCTCTGCTCCTCCACCGTGGACTTACCGCCGGTGAATGCCCTTCCGACCTTCTTCTTGACGGCCTTGGGAGTATCGGTGGTATAGATCGTCGCATTCTCGTCGGAAGAGGACATCTTGTCCGCACCACTGAGTCCAGGGAACATCTTGCAGTACATGGTCGCAGGCTTGGGATAGTTCAATCCGGGTGCGACGTCCCTGCATGCCCTGAAGTGAGGGTCCTGATCGATTCCACAAGGAATCAGACAGGGCATCTGTTTTCCGTATTCCTCGGTTCCGAGGAATGCGGGTGCCGCCTGGATGGCCGTGAAGAAGATCTGCCCGATGTTGGTTGAGTTCTCGAATCCGAAGATCGCCTTAGCGGTGGAGAACGTGATCTTCTTCGCTACCTTCAATGCGACGGGATAGAGCTTGTGCATGCACTTGGTGTCAACGATGATCTTCGTCTTCTCAGGATCGAATCCGAGAGCGATGAAATCCAATGCGTTCTCGTAGGCCATGTTCCCGGTGTCATGTAGGGTGAGGTCCTTGAACAGGAACTTCTCGTCATCGGTCATCTGGAAGTACATGGGCACATCGAATGTATCCTGTACCCACTTGTTGAAAATCCATGGCATCATATGACCAAGATGTGTGTTTCCGGAGGGGCCCCTTCCGGTATAGAGAATGAACTTGTTGCCCTTGTCATACTGATCCAACACGACGTTGAGGTCCCTGTGGGAATAGAAGATGCCTCTCCTGATCATAGGGTGAACCTCTCCGTACTTGGAAAGTCTCTGGACCAATGCATCGTCCAAAGGCGTGGTACCGAACTTCTTCTGGAGGAGATCGTAATCGATGTCTCCCGTTACCTCCCAGGGTGTGACCGTGAATTCATCTGCCATATGCTTCAGCTCTGGATGGAGATTGACACATCCCTTAAATACGTATGCGCACGCGTGCACACGAGTACTTACCTATAATTAGAAGTGCGACGATACCCAGCACATGGCAGAAAATGTTTGGAGAATCCTTGGAAAGGAAGCGATGTATGTGGAATTCGCTGAAGTCCTCAGGGAGCAGTTGATCGACATAGCGCCCACTGTGGAGAACGGTGAGAAGTTCGTCGACCTCATCAAGGGATCGGAGATCGTGCACATCTTCAACGGTTCCACCGAGACCCACGGATTCAACATCCGTCCCGACGCGGAGACGATACCCGAGGACATCCAGTACATGGCAGACATCATCCTCGCCATCGCACGCCAGGAGGAGGGACGTTTCTATGTCTCACTCGACGGAGAGTACCAGAAGTGTGTCGTCAACGTCAGGACCGACGTTGAACCGGAACTCATCGGTGCCAACAAGACTGAGGGATACGCCTCCGGAAAGATCTTCATGCCCATCCTGGACTCGCTCTGCAAGCCCGGACGCACCAACGACTCACTCCTGTGAGTCATCAAAGACCATCACGCCGAGGTCGGATAGATCCCTCCTCGGCGTATCTGGCACTTCTTCTTTTATCGTATGGTTCTCATCCTCGACAACCATCATCATCGATACCGGACGGAAGGTCGACCACTGGGAACGTATCTCGTTGACGACTCCGCCCTCGAACCACCTATAGAAAGACAGGCATGCCAATAGATTAATCAGAAGGTTGAACACGGCCGATAACAGGACGAAGTAGAACACCACCTCGATACCGTTGTTGTTGACGGCGAGAAGTATGTACATGAATGCCACAAGGATCGGGGCCAACATCTTGTACAGTGTCATCTTGACACCGTCGTACACCTTGAAATCCCTGTATCTGGTACTTATGCGAACGTTCAGGGACATGAATATCGAGAACGGCATGACCAACAGCGGGATGTACAACATCAAAGAGAACAGATATACTGGCACGTTGGCAAAAGTATCGGATGAGAACCACGATGGATTCATCGATATGTAGATCCAGATGAACAGACCTGCCATGAAGCTCAATCTTAATGTGGAGGCCACTTCCCTCCATGGGATGGATGCACGGTTGAGGTTGGCATCGATTTCGATGTTACGGGTGTCCAGGTCACCGGATATACTGAAAAGGAAGGAGACCAGACGATCGAAAACGCTCAATCTCGTCTTAATGTTAAGGTATTCTATCGAGGAGACTATCGGGAAGAATATTGCCTTCTGGAATACCGATACAAGTGCCAGCAATCCGACAAGACCCAGAGATATACATGCAACGGCAAGGATCCAACTGATGTCCACGCTCAGGAGGATCATGGCCAAAATGGCCAATGACCATAGTGCCAGCATGTACATCTTACGATAATGGGCACAGTAAGATATGCCTACAATGGCCAAAGGCATGGATGCTATTATCGCGGATATGAAAACCGACAATCCACGAACACGTATGACCTGTAATCCGACAATTGCCAGAATGAAGGAGACCGCAAAGATAGCCAGCAAGACCTTATCAGCATTCGAGAGCAGCCTGATACGCTCCCTCTCGCGAAGGTTGATCTGTTTAACTGGCACTTTGCGTCTACCCATATCACTCCATCCAAACGGAGAACGTGACGTCGGTCCTGTCCCCGGCATAGACGCCGAGAATGATCGCCATCATACCCTTCTCCTTGACTGGCACAGGGCCCATGACGATCTCGGAGGTCACATGCTCCTGGAACTTCACGTTCATACCGGAATTGTCGATGACGGATACATCGACACCGTTTGTGGACGACACACGAACATAGATCGATTTTCCCGCCTTGACCTCGAGAGGGTACGTTCTGATATTATCATAGAGGCTGGGCTTGGTATAATCCACCTCACCCATATGGAAGGAGTTCTCCTCAATCAGCACTACCTTGCGTGAGAACAACGACATGATATCACTGGTACATGCAGAACCAGCTATTAAGGGTATCACTCCTCGATGGGGAAAGGATCCTCTTCGAGATCTGTGGAGAACTTCCACATGCTGGGATAATGACCTGCCTTCATCAGCACGCGTTCGGTCCTGACCGCGATACCTTTGTCCGAGGCCATGACCTTCGGAGTGGACATCTGCATCTTACCCAGACCGATGAGTTCGCCCCTTGCGGTCATCATGGCCACCAGAGCGTTCTTCCTGATGTCCTCATCGATCATGTGGACACCGCTGATGTAGAGGTCGGAACCGCGGCAGACAGCATCCACCGCTGTGGCCTTGACGATGATCTTCGGTAAAGGTGCCACAAGCACTTCTGCAGGCATTACGATGGAACGCATCCATGCATCCCTACCATGCTGCTGCCAGAATACATATGCATCCGCGATGTCATGCAACGTGGCAGCAGAGGACTCCGTCATCCTTCCGGACCTGGACCTCCTGAGCTCCAACATGTTGGCACCACATCCGAGGGCCTCACCGATATCGGTACAGAGCGTCCTGATATATGTGCCAGCATCGCAACCTACTCTGAAAAGGACGTTCCTGTCGTCCATCTCCAGGATGTCGATGTACGCAATATTCCTGATACGGAGCTGCCTCTTGACCGCGGAACGAACAGGAGGGGTCTGGTAGATCTTACCGACGAAGTTCCCGATGACCTCCCTCACCTTAGCCTCAGGACGGGGCCTGTGGAGCCTCATGAGGCACACGTACTCCTTGTCCGAGGACAATACCAGATCGGTCAATCTAACGGCCTTACCGAGGCACAGAGGGAGCACGCCGCTCACATACGGGTCCAGGGTACCCCCATGGCCTATCTTGTCCATATGGAGCGCCTGCTTGGCCCATGCGGTGACCTGGTGAGATGTAGGGCCGGGCTGCTTATCAAGAGCTATGACTCCGAAAGACAACAGCTCGCCGACAGAACGATCGGAAGGACGTTTGCCCCAACGATCCTTGATTGCATTGGGATCCTTTACAAGCACTTGGACCCCTCGATTGCTTTCATGATTGTCTCGATGACCTGATCAGGATTCAGATTATCGGTATCCACGACGAGGTCGTAGACAGAAAGGTCACGGATATCGATTCCGTAGTACATCATGTATCTCTTGGCCTCGGAAGCCTCACGCTCCTTGGTGACCCTAGTGGCCTCCTCGAGACTCTCTCCCTCCCTGAGGCCGACACGGCTCATACGCACGTCAGGGCTGGCATTGAGATAAATCTTGAAAGCAGGAATGGAGTTTCTGGAGAGCATATATGCGGACAGACGGGACTCGAGGATGATGTCCTCATTAGCCTTCGCAATGTCCATGATAGTAGAATCGATGTGTTCATCGATGGTGGGATCCCTTTCGGCGAGCTCTCCGAACTCGACGAGGGACATGTTCCTCTCAGCGGCCATCTGTCTGAAGATCTTTCCAAAGACAACGGCTTCCAATCCGAGTTTCTCGGAAAGGGTTTTGCAAGCGGTCGTCTTCCCGGAACCGGGAGGGCCGCTGATGGTTATTCTCATGCTACCTCGATGGGGACCTCTTCATCGAGCTCCCTGAGCTTCTTGTTGAAGATGTACCACCTGATGACTTTGTTGATTACCTGTCCAAGAGGGATACTGATCAGCATGTAAACGAACACCCACACAGGGAAGATGAACGTACTGGTAAGGCTGACTGCCCCCCAAGGGAACATGATTGTCTGCATCCCAACCTCTGCCAACGTGACATAGACGAAGTACCTGACCCAAAGGAACAGGGGGATGATGACGATCATGGTGTAAGGCATGGTCTTCATGGACTTCTGACTGGTCTCCATGTTCTTCGCCATCACGTAGGGTTGGAGCTCCTCCAACTTCTTCATCGCGTACGTGTTGTTGGACATCATGGCCTTGCGCCTTTCGGTGTTGAACTCGGACATGACGTGCTGAGACTTTGCCTGCTCGAACTGGTCGGTGGTGAATGCCCTCAACAGAGTGGTGAAGAGAGCCATCACGGTACCGACGATGAGCAGGGTCAATACAGGGTACTGACCGCCAAAGTCGAGGAAGCTGAGACCGTAGTTGAGCACGTTACCGATGATGTGGTCATCCCCGTCTATGAAGTAGACGAGGAGGATCACGATCATCATGATGAACATGATCTTCATCGGACCCATGTCCGGCATGGGAGGTTGTTGAGGCTGTTCAGCCACCCTCACTCACCTCCGAGGATTCCTCTCATGACAGGGTTCATCTCCATCATCTGCTCACGACCCATGGCCTCGTAGAAGTGGATCATGATACTGACTGCCAACAACACTCCGGTACCTGTTGCGTTACCGACGGTACCGATCATGTCGGAGAGGGCTGCCAGTGCTCCAATGATCGCTCCAGAGAGGATCGTGATGGTGGGGATGTACTTGTCGAGCACACGCTCGAGGATACGAGGATCCTTACGGAATCCTGGCATCTGCATTCCGCTCCTCTGGATCTGTCTTGCGACAGAGTCGGCTCCCATGCCGGTCGTGCTGATCCAGAACTTAGCGAACAGGATGGAACCGAGGACCATCACACCGAAGTACATTACGACGTGCGCGATGTTCAGGATCGGACTGTGTCCGTTCGAGTAGTTGATCGGATCGAGGATAGGCATGAGCCAGGATGATACACCGGTCGGTGCGGACAGATACCATGCGAGACCTCCGGACGCGGAGGTTTCTCCGGGTGCGAAGTATCCGATGTTTCCGTTGCCTCCTATCAGCGGGATTCCGCTGAGGAAGTCGTTGGTGTAGAGCAACAGCGCGACCATACTGATGTTCGCAAGGAGTGCGGACATGAGGATGACGGGAATGTTGCTTGCGTAGAGCAACTTGATGGGGTATCTACCCCTCGCACCCCTAGCACCACCATGTGCCAGAGGCAACTCTATGCGTGTGGATTCCAGGTAAGCGACAACCATGAAGATCACTATTGTACCGATCAAAGCGATCATCGGGTTGGGCTGCTGGAGGAATATGATGTCATATCCCTGGGATGCCAGCTCTGCAGGGGTGCAGTTCATGACCACATAGATGGCCTTGGGGATTGCACCCGCAGGAGGATTCGAAAGGCTCATGGCCTGAGTCGCATCCACGGCATACCAATTGAATGTTCCAGTGAACAGCTGCTGCGCTACTCCTGCTGCGATGAACAGGGAGATACCGCTACCGATTCCCCACTTGGAGATCAACTCGTCCATGAGGAAAACGATATAGGATCCCAGGAACAGCTGAAGGACGATGAGACCTTTGGCACCGATGTTGCCGAAGGTATCCACGAACTCCTCAGAGGGCACCAGGTAACCGAATACCTGAGGTACGGCCTCGAAGACGATCATGAATATGACGACTAGCTTCAGTACCGACTGGTAACAAGCTTTGTCCTTCTTGTTGGTGAGATCCAATTTAATGATTTTTGCTCCGGTAAACAACTGCATTATGATTGATGCAGTGACTATCGGACCGATTCCGAGTTGGAGGAGGGATCCGGAAGATCCGGCCATGATCGTTCTGTACTGAGCGAACAGATCCAGAGTCTCGGTCTGATCCAGACCATAGATGTAGACGTTCGTCATTACGAAGTAAAGCACAAGGACGACGACCACCCACATCATCTTGGTCCTGAAGTGCACATGCCCTTCAGGACGGGTGACTGTGGGGAGCCTGTCGGAGATTGGCTTCAGCTTGTAGAGCATGCTGACCTTTTCATCCGCCATGATCCCTAACCTCGCGTTTACTCTTCCTCTACCTCGAAGTCTTCATCGCCGGTATCAACGGATCCGCCAGCTGCCTCGATCTTCTCGATTGCACCTGCGGATGCCTTGGAAACGGAAACGTTCGCCTTGATAGCGATGCTTCCGGTTCCGAGGAGCTTGTCGATTCCAGCCATGGAGAGATCGACATCGTAAGCACCGTCATCGCCCTTGGTGGCGAATCCGAGTGCAACGAAACGCTCGATCTGCTCTTCGAGCTCAGATACGTTGATCGTGCTGTTAGCCTCGACCATGCACTGGGGTCTCTTGAATCCGTGGCGTCCGAAGTGGTTCCTGTCGTACTTCAGCATGTGGATCTTCTTGGTCTTACCGAGACCGGCCTGACCGTGTCCACCGATGATACCGGCACCCCTTCCGGACTTCTTACCACGTCCGTGAGTCCTCAGTCCCCTGAACTTCTTTGTTCTGCTAGGCATTGTCTATCCCTCACAGCATCCTGGCGATAAGCGCGTTGATCGCCTCGCCTCTGTATCCGAGAGCTCCGCCGTTCTTGTACGAGCGCTTGTTACCCTCGTATCCCTTGACAGGCGGGTGAAGGCGGAAGATGGGCTTTCCCTTCTCCAGATCCTTCATCTTGTAGTCGTTCTCGATGATTGCCTTAGCGAGCTCCTCTGCAGACTTGAAATCGGAGTTCTCTGCAAGGTACTCGTCAGTGATCATCTTTCCACCCTCGAGCCTTCCGCGAACGCGGATGAGCTGGGCGAGGGTTGCCTCGTCGATTTCGCCGTAGGTCGTGTAGTCCTTGATCTTCTGGAGCATACCCTTGGTGACGTCGTTCTCAGGAATGACGGCACAGTGGTTGACCTTGTTGATTCCAAGGAGCTTCATGGTGTACTCGATGTCGTAGTTGACATCGGGCTGACCGCGGACGCGAATAACTGCATATGCCATTATTCTCACTCCTCCGTGTATTCGGACTCCGCATCTGCGATTCCCACAGGTCCGGAGACGATGTTCTGCTTCTTTGCCTGCTCTTCGGTAACCCTAAGAGTGGAGGTCATCCTAAGTGCCTCGAAAGTGGCCATTGCATAGTTGACCTTGGTCTGGGTGTTACCCCTGGCGAATCCCCATGCATCGCGGATACCAGCGAGCTTGAAGAGGCTCTTTGCGACATCACCGATTGCGAGACCAATTCCGCGGGGTGCGGGCTTGATGGAGACGGTGACGGATCCGCAGGATCCCTTGACCTCGAAAGGCAGGGAGTGGGGCTGACCGCATCCACATTCCCAGGAACCGCATCCTCTCTTGATCTCGATGATGTTGAGCTTGGCGTTGTCGATTGCCTTCCTGATGGCAGGTCCGACTTCCTTACCCTTTGCCCTTCCGATTCCGATGAAACCGTCGCCGTTTCCGACGATACAGGTGACAGCAAACCTGACCCTCCTACCGGAGTCAGTCATCCTCTGAACCATGTTCAGATCGATGACCTCGTCCTGAAGGTCTCCGAGGAGCTCGTCGACAATCTGGGGCTCACGGAGCGGGAGCTTGGTTGCGAGAGCTTCGCTCATCGTAGTAATCTCACCGCTGTAGACCATTCTTCCCAGCCTGGTCTTGGGAACCCACAGGGGCTCCTTCCTCTCTCTCCTGTCTTCCATTTTACTCGGCCTCCATCTTCTCTTTGAGGCTGTTGACAGCCGCCTCGATGGCGTCGTCGATGTGCTTTCCGAGGAGCCTCTCCTCTGCGGGGAGAACATCCTCACTGCAGGGGATCTCGACTCCAGCATCGATCATTCCAGAGACAGTTGCAAAGAGAACTCCTCCGTACTGGGGGTTCTGCATTCCAATGTCGAGGACTGCATACTCGATGCCCTCTTTCAATGCCTTCTTTCCTGCAAGGTATCCGGTGAGGTAGGCTGCGGGGATGGAGGAGCAAGAGTACTCCCATCCGAGTGCCTTGAGCTCTTTGGATGTTGCGGAAACGACGATCCTGTCTCCCTCCATGTCGAAGTCTGCGAACTGGATCGTCACGTTCTTGTTAGATCTCCTAACAATTGCTCTGGTCTCTCCGCCTCTAAGGAGCTTGCGGCGAACGTAGTAGTCCGTGCGTCCCTCTCTTCTTCTGCGGAAGGCCACTCTGTATCTGGGTCCTGTAGCCATTTCACTCCTCCTCCTTGAGGTAGCCTGCGTTGATCATGTGCATCCTAAGGTGACTGCGGCTCTTGTAGACGCCTCCCTTTGCCCTCCTGTAGTACAGGCGGTAGACGGAGGGAGTGATCTTACCCTCGTCACGGAGAGTCTTGAGCTCGTCACGGATAGGCCTGATGATAGAAATCCATCTCCTCTTCTCGGGAACACGTGCGTTTGCGGTTCCTTCCCTGGATCCGGGTCCCTTCCTCTTTCCTTTTGCCTTCTGGGCAGATGCCTTTCTGATCCTTCCGTAGGAAGTACCATTCTTGGCCTTTGCCTTGATGGTTCCGGACATGATTGCGGTGCGGATGTCTGCGCGGGTGATGCAGTTGGAAACTTCCTCCATCTTCTCGGGGTCGATCCAAACGCGGTTCACACCACACTTGAGGACCTCTGCTGCCATTCTCTTCTGGTTCTTAAGGTCGACCATTTTCACACCATCCTGTTGAGAACCCTGATACCGAGTTCGTCTGCCCTTGCCTGGATTGCGAGCCTCTTCTTGACTCCGACGGTTCCGCCGATGCGGACTGCCTGGACCTTGGGGTTGACTCCCTCGAGTCCATCG
>JAFVZR010000056.1 GCA_017508065.1 Candidatus Methanomethylophilaceae archaeon | reverse complement strand
TACCTCCCAAGAAGGTCGTCAGGATCGTCAAGTCCGATATCCCTGACATCGGTTCCGGACTCCACACCATGGAGCAGGTCGGAATCATGCTCGAAGGAAAGTTTGACGGATGTACCGGATGTAAGAAGTGCGAGCGCGGATGCCCCGAAAAGGCACTCACCGTCCTCGACGGACCCACCATCAACGTCAGGTCCGACCTCTGTCTCGGAACCGCATGCCAGGCATGCGAGCTCAACTGTCCCGAGAAGGTCTACCAGTTCGCCGCACTCAAGGCAAAGTACTGAAGGGGGACTCCCCCTCAGAAACCACTTACCGAAACCTCCTTCCATATCTGTTCGATTTTTCCATCATTTCAGAACTTCACATGATTCTTCACCGATTTCGGACGAACCTTACGATAAACTATATACTTCGTGACACGATGTATATCGTAAAAAGAGGTATGACATGGATGTCCAACTGAAGAGAGGCCTCTTGGACGTCTGCGTATTGGCAGCGATCAAGAACGAGGATTCGTATGGGTACAAGATAATCAAGGATCTGAAGCCCTATGTCGAACTTTCCGAGTCCACGTTGTACACCATCCTGAAACGTTTGGAGACCTCGAACATGCTGACCGTCCGTACCGTCGAACATGATGGTAGATTGAGGAAATACTACCACATCACCGACGAAGGACTTGCGCGCATAGAGGAATTCAAGATGGAATGGGACGGGATCATGTCAATCTACAGATTCATAGCCAGAGGGGATGAGCAATGAACAAGCATGAGTTTCTTGCACAGTTGCGCAACGGATTGTCCGGACTACCAAGAAAGGACATCGAGGATCGTCTCACATTCTACAGTGAGATGATCGATGACAGGATGGAAGAGGGATATTCCGAAGAGGAATCGGTCGAAGCCGTCGGTACGGTCGATGAGATCGTGGAACAGATCATCGCGGAGACGCCCTTCACTAGGATCGCGAAGGAGAGGATCAAACCCAAGAGGGAATTGGAGAAATGGGAGATCGCACTCATAGTCATCAGTTTCCCGATCTGGTTCTCGTTGGCTATCGTGGCCGTGGCGGTCGTATTGAGCATATACGTGCTCCTGTTGGCAACGTTCCTTCTGCTCTGGATCGTCTTCGCTACGTTGGTGGCACTTTCCGTCGCATCGGTGGTCACAGGGTCCGTGGTGTTGTTCAGCGAGCCGTTGACCGGTGTTGCCGTGTACGGTATAGCATTGGCATCCGCAGGTCTGTCCATATTCATGTTCTTCGGATGTAAGGTGGCCACCAAGTGCATCCTGAAACTGTCGAAGGATCTGGCAGTCTGGATCAAGAACCTGTTCATCAAGAAGGAGGTGGCGTGATGGATATCAGAAGATGGTCGATCATCGCGACATTCCTGATCCTACTCGGTGCAGTGATGTTCACCGGAGCCATGGCAGGCTATGGATGGGACTTCACCGAACTCAGTACGGCGGATTATGAGGACAACATCTACGAGATCACGGATGATTTCGACGATATAATCGTGGATTCCGATGTTTCGGACATAGTGTTCAAACATTCCTCAGATGGAAGGTGCATCGTGGAGTGTCATGAGAACAGGGATTCCATCCATTCCGTCACGGTGAGGGACAACACCCTCGTGATCGATGATGCGGAACCTCTCCCATGGTACGTCTGGATCAGCATATCCTTCGATTCGCCCAAGGTCACTGTATACCTTCCCGATACCGATTACGGTAATCTGGACATCGAATTGGATACCGGTGATGTCACGGTCCCGGATGGGTTCCTCTTTGATAACGTCGATGTATCCACCGATACAGGTGATGTGGACTTCTCCGCATCCGTGACCGACAATATCCATATGGATTCCGATACGGGTGACATCGAACTGTCGAACGTGGAATGCGGTAAGGACATACGTATCGATGTGGACACATCCGATGTGGACATCATCGATGTAAGGTGTAGGAATCTAGTGATCGAAGGGGATACAGGTGAGAAATCCCTGGTACGCACTCTTGTCACGGAATCCATCCGTATCCAGAGCAGTACCGGAGATGTGGAGTTCCACGACTCGGACGCATCCCAGATACGTGTGGACACCGATACCGGTGACGTTACCGGTAACATACTCACAACGAAGGTGTTCGATGCACGCAGTGATACCGGGGATGTGGACGTCCCCAACGGTACCTCCGGGGGCATATGTACGATCCGTACATCCACGGGGGACATAGACATAACCGTCGGATGATCCCTGTCCGATATTTTCTGAAACGGTTTGGATGAAAGTGGATCTCCGTCCGTCCGAAGCCAGTAGGGCGGATCGGGGGCCACTATACATCGGTATCCTCCTGGATTATGGGATCCTTCACCGAAAGGTTGTATGGCGAGACGGTTACGGACGACCCGATCCCGATGACATCGAACATCATGTGCGATGCCGTCGTCCCTAAGTTATCTTCTATATAGTATAATAGAAGAAAGGGGAATGCCGTATGGCCGTACTTACTCACTTATATTCTCAGAATGCGTTCCCATATTCATGTCCGTCATACTCGAGAAGAACAAGGAGCTCGCAGAGAAACTGAAGAAGGTCATCAATCTCAGAAGCGAACCTGTAGCGGTAAAGTTGATCAAGGAAGGCGAACCCTATCCTGAAGGATATGAGGTCCCCGAG
>JAFVZR010000055.1 GCA_017508065.1 Candidatus Methanomethylophilaceae archaeon | reverse complement strand
TCAGATGGCGATGGACGAGCACACGAAGAGGATGACCATCGACAACGGCAACACCGTAGCGAACCTGTTGATGACGTTCACTGCCCTGAACCTGTCGGAGAGTAATGCGGTGAACATCGAGATCAGAGCAGCCAACTCGATCACGTAGACGAACACGGTGGTGAACGCCGAGGACACATCGGCCAATGCTGACATACTGACCAAGGGGGACATCATCATTATGCTCATCCCCAGGATCAAAGGTGCGAAGACAGCCGCGGTACCGTTCATCATATCGGTCATACCTCTGAGCTTGTTCTTCATATCGTTCCTGACCAGATCCTCGTTCTGCAACTGGTATGCGATGGCGGTGGCCATCCTTCCTGCGTCACGGACGTCCTTGTTGGACGCGACCATTATCCTGCAACAGATGTCCGCCATGTATTCCGAATACTGGGTCATGCACATCCTTATGGCCGATTCCAGATCGCCCCTGCAGAGCACGTACTCCCTGGACAATGCCTCGGCGAGTCCTGCACACTCCTTCCTCATGGAAAGGGCCGCGACCAATGCGGAATCGAAGTTCTCCCCGGTGACCATTCTGTTTCCAAGGTCGAAGAGGCAATTCCTGATGCCCTTCTCGACCTTCACCCTCTCCTTCTCCTTACGGACGATACCGTTGACGGAGAGGTATATGGCCATCGAACCCACGATGGCGGATACAACCATGGTAACCTTCATATCGAAGCCGTTCCCGACCATCAGATAGCCGATAGGGAATGCGATGAGACCAGGAGTCACTCTCCAAAGGTCGTTCCAGTCACCTTTGGTGTCCATGAAGGGATTCTTGTCCTTTATGGAAAGAATCACGGCAATGATCGACAATGGTACGAGGAAGAGTACGACCATACGGATCGTCCTTTCGTCAAACCCTGCCGGGAGTTCGAACATCCCTCCGATCCCCAACATCGGCGCCAGGGAAAGGACGATCATGGGGACCATGATACCTATCCCGAAGACGGCCATACAGGGGAACTGTAACTTGGAGATGTACGATTCACCAGTCTGCCTAATTCCCTGGAGCACCACGTCCGTGGCCTCCTTCATGATGCGTAACCTATCATTCTGGGTCAATGCATCCGAAGCGGAGACTGTCATGAAGAGCGCTCTTCTGAACGAAGAGAGGCCCTCAGGAAAATCCGATATGAGTGCCAGCAGGGATTCCCTGATATCGGATTCAGCCTTGCAGTCCACCTTACAGACAAGTTGCCTGAACATCTTGGAGGTGTTCTTAGGGCCTTCCGAAGCCACCTTCCTAACTGCCGCATCGAGGGATGCTCCGGATGTGATCACTGAAGACATGAGGGATATCACTGAAGCGGACTCGTTAACGTACAACCGAGGGTCTATCCTTTTCTTCTTCCCATCCACCTTGTTCCTGCTCATGTGATCACGCCCTGTCCATGGCTGCAAGTACCTTGTCCCTGAATCCGGAGACTATCTTCTTACCGTCCTTCTCACCGGATGAGAGCTGTTTGGAAAGGTGATCGTTAGCAGCTATGATCCATTCGGGACCGTAGAACCTCTGGTCCTTGGAACCCATGTCCGCCAGAATCTTCCTCATCTCGGCACGGACGGAGATCTCCTCCCTGATATCCGAGATGGTCATGGAGGAGGATGCCAACAGTCTCTTGATGGATCCGGCCTTACCCAGGTTGTTCCTGTTGGTCATATCCATGAACCTTCCTGGCACATCGGTGGTGCAGACGAACTCGGTCATCTGCCTGTTCTCGTTCTGAGTACCTCTTTCCCTAACGGTCCCCATCGTCACGAGATAGTCGGTCGCCTGGAACTCCTCGGGCTGAAGGCCCATGGTGTGGACCACACGGTCGAACACGGTCTTCGCACAATCCCCGTGCATCGTTCCGAGGATCGAACTACCCGCCCTACCCGTTCTCATGCTGTCGTACAACGTGGAGACCTCACTACCCCTCACCTCTCCAAGGACGATCGCCGATTCTCCCAACCTCAATGAAACACGAAGTGCGTCCTGTGCACGGGATGCCGCATCCCCGGATATCCTGTCATCGATGAGCATGGACTGCACCTTGTATCCGAGATCCTTCATGGACTTGGCAGGAAGTTCCATGGTATCCTCTATCGTCAGGATCCTTTGGGACAATGGGAACTCGAACAACAGTGCGGTCAGAAGGGAACTCTTTCCTGCGCCTCTGGCACCACAGACGATGATTGTCGATCTGTTCTCCACGAGGAATGACAACAGTCCTGCGGTCTCGGGATCGATGGTACCGTTCGCGATAAGCTTGGTGAGTGTCCAAGGGGATGTGGAATGCTTCCTGATTGCGATGGAATCGCCGTTCGGACTCAGAGGGTATCCGACAACCGTCACCCTCGCGGCTCCATCCAACATGTCCGTCTCCAATACGGGGCTGGATTCGCAATACGGAAGACCCGTGTCTTTCTTCAATCTACTGATGAGATTCTTCACCTCCCTCTGTTCCAGGATCAGGTTGGTCCTGCAACGGATGTGCGTGTTGAATCCCTCCACACGATTCATGGTGATGTGCACCCTGCTCCTGTCACACGGTGCATCCACATAGATGTCCTCGATCCTCTCATCGGACAACAGGATCTCGAAGATGCCAAGGCCCAGAACGTAACGATATGCCGCCTCGCAGAGACTGTTCATCGACCAGTTGACATCCATATTCTCGTTCCAACTCTTACAGATCCTGTCCTTCGCAGAGATCATGACGGACTGGCGGTCCATGGTACCGCCACACTTCCTGTAGTCCTCGCGGATGCCATCTATCGTCTTGCCCAAGATGTCCGATAGACCTCTGTTGTAGGAGTAGTCCCTCGGGATGAGGTTGTACTCGATCTCCCCATCTCTTGCAATGCCGATGACCACGTCACCGCCGGGCATGGAGTATGATTCGATGACCTTCAGGGAATCCCTGGAACCTATCGCCCAACAATCGGCGAATGCTGGTTTCCTCATGCTGTTGTCCAGAAGATGGCGTCCGATCCTGTCCATTACAGGTGTTGAGGGCATCATCTGCACCACTGGTGCGGGAGCGTTCATCACGACCGGGGGCTGTGGCATCGTGAACTGTTGGTTCTGCACCCTGAATTGCTGATTCTGCACTGTGAACTGTTGGTTCTGTGCGATGACATTTCCGGGTTGAGGCGGGACGATGTTTCCGGAGATCACCTTGGCCATTCAGTTCACCCCCTGTTCCAATGGGGAATCACATACGCAGATGCCCTCCAGCGTGTCCTCGAGAGTACCGATCAATCTCAATGAATCTCCGGCACACAAGGTGCACACCGGATCCGTGAACTGCATCTGGGACATCCTGTCCCTCAATGCAGGGATGTTGATCTCCGGGAACGATGCGATCTGATCCTTCACCAGAGAGGAGAAGGAGTTCTTGCAACGAGCGCATTTCTTACCCCTACGTTCGGAACGGTTCTCGGTCATCATCCTATAGATGAATGCCAACTCCCTGATGGACGATATCGCATCACCCATCAATGCCACATCCACAGCCGAATTGAGGGAGATCGAGGTGACCGTTCCGTGATCGATGATGTTCTTGCACATGCACAATACACATTCGCGATTGTTCACCGAGGACTCCCCCTTGCAACCGCTGCAATCGATCCTCAATCTGCCGTCGGCAGACATGGTGCTCTGTACGCCTTTCTTCTTGGAATCCGTCTTTTTGGACATGTTTTTACAATCGGACGGAGACGGTATTAAACGGGAAAGCTAATGTTAATAGGTTAACACCAACCTACTGTGCGCACGCGCGTCACAATGCTTTTAATCCCTGCCTGTAATCGTACGCGCATGGAGATATTGGCCCCCGTTGGATCACCTGAAGCTTTGGTTGCCGCCATCAAAGGCGGATGCGATGCAGTTTACCTTGCAGGTAAGAACTTCGGGGCCCGTTCGTTCGCCAAGAACTTCACGGACCAGGAACTCGAAGGTGCGATCGCTTACGCACACGAGCATGGCGTGAAGGTGTACGTCACAGTCAACACCTTGGTGAAGAACTCCGAGATAGAGGAGGCCGTATCATTCGTACAATTCGTCAAGGATATCGGTGCCGACGCGGTGCTCATCCAGGATCTGGGTCTTCTCAAGGCTACCGAGAAGATCCCCATCGCCAAACACGCATCCACCCAGATGCAGGTCCACTCCAGGGAAGGTCTCGAATGGTGTCACCGTAACGGGATCACGCGTGCCGTGTTGGCAAGGGAACTGAACCTTGACGAGATTAAGGAGATCGTAAAGGACGCCCCGATCGAGGTCGAGGTCTTCGTACAGGGTGCCATGTGCTACAGCATGTCGGGAGGATGTCTCTTCTCCAGCATCGTAGGTGGAAGGAGCGGCAACAGGGGAGAATGTGCCCAGCCCTGCAGGAAGAAGTACAAGCACAGCGACGGTAAGGAGGGATATCTCCTCAGCAATGCCGACATGTACTGTATCGACTACCTGAAGGAGCTCGAGGAGATCGGTGTCGCATCCGTCAAGATCGAAGGTAGGATGAGAAGTCCCGCATATGCATACCTCGCATCCAAGGCTTATTCCACTATGCTCAGGGACCCGGGATCGCCTGAACTCGAATCCACCATATCCCTCCTCAAGACCGTATTCAACAGAGGATACTGCACAGGATACATCGGAGGCGCGGAGGAACTCGTACAGTCCCAGTTCCCCGACAACAGAGGTCAGTTCCTCGGAAGGATGGAGATCAACAACCGCAGGTTCTCGACCGTCGGTACCGACATCGGAATCAAGGACGGGATCTCGTTCTTCCAGGGGGATGAGAAGAAGGGCGGGCTCTCGATTCAGAACACTGGAACATGTATTATTCCGTTCAAGATCGCGGATGGCGAGTATGATGTGTACCGCACATACGACCCGCGCATCGATACTGTGAAGAACCTCTTCAAGGAGGTCCCTCGCCTGACCGGAAGCATGAAACGCTGCGACAAGATCGTGGACATGCCTTCCGTGAAGCGTGCGGAGAAGAAATGTGAACTCTCCTTCTACGTGTCATCCGTGAAGATGATCCCTGTGGTCCTCCCCTATGCGGACAGGATCTACTACGACGGAAAGGACATCGAGGGTGCGATGAAGGCGTGCGGAGACAAGGAGTTCGTCTACTACCTCCCGAGGTTCACAGCAGTGGAACCGGATGTGCCAGCAGGTGTACCTGTGATGGTACATGGTGTCGGACAGTACAACAAGTACAACGACGGCCGTAAGATCTACTGCAGTTACATCTGCAACATGTTCAACTCCAACTTCCCATTGGACGCGTACCAGGTCACACATTCCGTAGAGCTCTTCAGACGCGATATCAGGGAACTCGCATCCAGATACCCCGGAAGGCTGGAGACCATGGTATTCGGTAGGACCGAGCTCATGTACACCAGAGATCCGCACCTCGCAAGCGGATCCATCACCGACGAGAAGGAGTACACGTTCCCCGTGTACCGCGATGCGGATGGTTTCGCACACATCCTCAACTCATCCGACTTCATGCTCCTGGACTTCATGAAAGAGCTGGAACGTTACGGTATCGACTCCGTCGGTATCGACGTGAGGAAACGCCCTGCGATGCTGGCACAGTTGGTAGGTCAGGCGTTCCGCGGAGAGAAGGGCGCTGACCTCGCGAAGCTCAAACAGGTCTGTGGCGGAGTCTACAACACAGGACACTACCTTCGCAAGGAATGACCCATTAACTGTAATTCCTCCTTTATTAACAGGGACCGGACGGTCCCTATAGTATGAGAAAGGACAGGAGAGGCATAGGAGGGTTCATGGAGACCATGATGGCGATGATGATCGTTACCATCGCCATCTCCGCATTCATGACCGTTTTCACGTACACGAACCTCGAACAATCTGAACCGGCAGAGATATCCACGGATTTTTTGGATGGATTGTCGATCCGCAATGACAGGATAATCGGTCTGGACAAGGACTACCCTGAAAAGGAATCCATCAGGAAAGGGTATGACTCGATGACAGTCTGCATAAGGACCGTCGGTTCCATCCATGATTATCAATTGGAACTCGGCAAGCCTACTAACGGTTCGGACCAGATCATCAAGAACGGCAACATCATACTCACCTCCGAGAGTGGAGAAAGATATGCTGCAGTCTATGAGGTGATAGCATTCGTATGAACCGTAAGGGAATGGTGGCGATGATGGATGCGATGATCTTCATCGTACTGATCTCGATGCTGTCCATCACCATCCTGACATTCGACTCCGAGGACGAGGAGTTCGAACCTCTGGATGCGAGTGAGATCTGCGAATGTGTGCTATCCACGGACTTCACAGACAGTGACCTCGTTCCGAACATGGGGGATGCCGAATACAGAGTGGCCGATGCGATCGCATATGCGGTGATGACGGATTCCCAGACCATCCTGGATGAGGTGGAACTGATGGTCGATGAACTCACAATGGGCAACTACGACTATTCGCTGAGGTTCACGATAAACGGAGTGACAAGAACGATCGGAGATTGGAATGGGTTTTCAGAATCCTCCTACTCCGGGACCTGGACGGTCTCCGGAGGGAAGGACCTGATTGTAGAGATGGAAATCGGTTGATCACTGGAGCTTCTTGAGGAGGAAGGCCATGTTCTCACCAAGCTTACGCATGGTCCTGATACCCTCCTCGTCCTTCTCGAAGTCCCCGATGTCCCTGGAAAGGCTCATGTTCCAGTAGGAGGAACATGCGATGTACATCTCGTTGATTCCGAAGAAGTGCTGGATACCATCGAGTACATGGATCCCGCCTGCACGCCTCACAGCGGAGACGGCTGCACCGACCTTCCTGCTGAGCGGTTTTCCGCCTGCACCGAGTGCGTATCCGCACCTGTCGATGAGTGCCTTACACTCGGCGGACATGTCGGAGAAGTAGGTCGGGGAACCGATGATGATTCCGTCCGCATCCACCATCTTCTGGATGTAGTCGTTGATACCGTCGTCACCATAGACGCATTTCATCTCTCCGCTGCGCTTGCATGCACCGCATGCCGCACATCCGCGCAGGACGTTGCCTCCTACCTGAACCATCTCGGTCTCGATGCCTTCGGCCTCGAGGACCTCGAATACAGTCTTGATCATGTGTGCTGTGTTTCCGTCCTTTCTGGGACTGCAGTTGAATGCTACTACCTTAACCATATAATCACGCATCCGGCCACATCTCGTGGGCGATCTCTCTGAGCTTGTACTTCATGATCTTGCCTGCGGCGTTGAGCGGGAACTCATCGACGAAGGCGATGTACTTGGGAGTCTTGTACCAGGCGATCTTTCCCTTACAGAAATCGAGGACGTCCTGTTCGGTAAGGTCAGAGTCCCCCTTCCTGATGATGAACGCACCGGGCTGCTCGCCGTACTTCTGACTGGGGACACCGATGACCTGGACGTCGCTGATTCCGGGACAGGTGTAGAGGAAGTCCTCGACCTCCTTGGGGTAGATGTTCTCTCCTCCGCGGATGATCATATCCTTGATCCTGCCGGTGACGTAGAAGTAACCCTCCTCGTCCATGTATC
>JAFVZR010000054.1 GCA_017508065.1 Candidatus Methanomethylophilaceae archaeon | reverse complement strand
TCCCGACCATCCATACCCACTATGGTGACATCATCCGGTTTGAAGTGATTGAGGGGTTCAACGGATTGTATGGATCCGATCAAGTGTTCAACTCTGGCCCAGTCCATCATGGATGATATCCGCTCCAATCATGAGATGGGTAAGTTGACTACACAACAGAATGGGCAATTTTGGATAATACTATATCCAATTTTACTAATCTTTTTAATTGGATGTATCATCCAATAATCGATTTACATGTCTTTTGGCAAGAATCAGATAATAGCCATCGCAGCTGTGGCGGTAATAATCGTCGCTGCCGCGTCGATCTTCTTCATCGGAGGCGGCGAGGAACCGTCGACATACGATGAGGGGGACATCGTGATCACCACCAACGTCCAGGACAAGGGGGAGATCACACAGGTTTTCAAAGAGGCTCCTGAACGCATCGTCGCAGGAAACAACACCGTTCTCGAGATGCTCCTGTATTTCGGGCTCGGTGACAAGATCGTCGCCGCCTATTATGACGAGGATGAGATCTGGGACCAGGAACCTGTGAAGTCAGAGTACAAGAAGCTCATCGACAGATTGGATCCAAAGTACCATTCATCCGGACTCCTCTCTCAGGCAGTCATCACCGAGGTCCAGCCCGACCTCATCATGGGTTACAAGAGCAGTTTCGGAGAGGGTAAGTGGGCTGTCGGTTCCACCGAGTATTGGAACAAGATGGGATGCAACGTATGGTCCCTGAACACACAGGCAGGCAAGGCTACAGTCGAGGGAATGGCCCAGGATTACGCCGATTTCGGACTGGTCTTCGACATCAAGGACAAGACTGATTCATTCATGTCCAAGTACAACGCAGCCCTCGACAAGGCATCCAACTCCGGTATCGTCACAGGAATCCTCGAGTACAGAGGTGCCGAGAACGGTTTCTCCGCATATGGTGACAAGGCATTCATCGGACAGGAACTCCTCGCATGCGGCGGTGTCAACAAGTTCGCTTCCGGTGGAACCGTCGGTCTGGATGTCTTCGTGGACTCGACCGATATGGAGGCCCTGGTCCTGATCGCCTTCGGTTCCAACGGTTCTCCCGATGAAGTGGCCGAGTTGATCAAGTCCAACCCCAACTACCAGTACATCCCCGCGGTCAAGAACGGAAAGATCCTCGCGATCGGACTGTCGGAGACCTATGGTGGGGTCCGCGCCCTGACCACGATCGAGGGCATGGTGGCCTTGCTGGATTGAAACCCCTTCCCAACCCCTTTCCCTGTAGATGTGGTATGATGAAAGGTGTAGAACTATCCACCTTGGGACTAGTTGCCGTGTTGGCTGTGATACTGATGCTCGCAGTCATCACGGCCGTGTTCATCGGCGCTGTATCGATACCGTTCACAGAGGTCATACAGATCCTGGTCTACAAGATCCTGGGTGTGAAGCTCGGTGATTTCGCTTCGATACCGCCGACACACATCGTGATCGTCTGGGAGCTGTACGCACCGCGTGCACTCCTGGGTGTGATCGTGGGTGTTGCCCTTGCTCTGGCAGGGGTGGTGATGCAGGCAATGGTTCAGAACCCGTTGGCCGACCCGTACATATTGGGTATCTCGTCCGGAGCATCATTGGGAGCAACCTTTGCGTTCCTGATGGGTGCCGGGGCCCTCGGAGGGATGGTCGCTGAGCTGGGTGTCTCGTTCTGGGCATTCATCGGTGCACTCGGCGCATCGTTCGCCGTGTTCACACTATCGGCCATGGGAGGTAAGATGACCACTACCCGTCTGATCCTCTCGGGAACGATCATCGCATCCATCTGTGGGGCATTCTCCAATCTGATAGTGTATCTGGCACCCAGTGACAGTGGGATAAAGAGCCTGACGTTCTGGATGATGGGAAGCCTGAGCACGGAGGGATTCGACGGACTCATCATCCCGGGGATCATCCTCATCGTCTGTCTGTTGTTTTTCTTCACGCAGATGCGTCCCCTGAACGCCATGCTGATGGGTGACGAGGTGGCGACCACCCTGGGTGTGGACCTGTCCACCCTGAGGAAGGTCTACATGGTGCTCACCGCAGTCCTGATCGCGGTGATGGTCAGCAACTGCGGTATGATCGGTTTCGTCGGTCTCGTCATCCCGCATATAGCCAGGGCGTTGGTCGGTACAAACCATTGGAAGCTCATGCCCGTGGCATGTCTGCTGGGCGGGGCGTTCCTCGTGGTAGCCGACATCGTGGCGAGATCCCTCACGACATCCGAGATCCCCATCGGTATAATCACCGCCATAGTGGGAACCCCCGTGTTCGCGTACATCATGATCAAGAAATCCTATGGATTCGGGAGCAGGGATTGACATGATAGAGACTGATGAGCTCTGCGTGTCCATCGGTAAGAAGCGTATCGTCGACCATTCGACCATTCATGTGGACGAAGGCGAGTTCGTGGGACTCATAGGGCCGAACGGCAGCGGTAAGTCCACGATGCTGAAGGCGATATACCGCACATTGGAACCCGAATCAGGGACGATAACCGTAAACGGGGTGATGCTGAAGGATTCATCCCTGCGTGAGAGCGCTCTGAACCTCGCGGTCGTCTCCCAGCACAACTACTACAACTTCGATTTCATGGTCGAGGAGGTCGTCATGATGGGGAGGACCCCCCACAAGAAATCCATGGAGATGGACAACGAGGAGGACCGCAGGATAGTGGGTGAGAGTCTCGAGAAGGTGGGCATGTCCGATTTCAAGGGGCGCAAGTTCTCATCGCTGTCCGGAGGTGAGCAGCAGAGGATCATCCTGGCACGTGCACTGACCCAGATGTCGCCCTGCCTGGTGCTGGATGAGCCCACGAACCACCTCGATGTGAAGTACCAGCTCGATGTCCTGGACATCGTGAAGGGTCTGGGTTCCACCGTACTCTGTGCGTTGCACGACCTCAACCTGGCAGCCCAGTACTGTGACAGGATATACATCCTGGAGGGAGGTCGCGTCCGTTACGAGGGAAGCCCCTCCGAGGTCATAACGGAGGATGTGATCCTGGAGATATACGGTGTGAAGTCCTCGGTCGAGGTTCATCCGAAGACCGGGTTGCTCAACGTCGTCTACTACCCAAGGCACAGTTCGGGTTTCTGATGGAATCCAAGGTCTGTGATGGTGGATGTGCATCCATCATCGCGGGCCTATCCGACATAAAGGGCGAATCTATCGGATGATGTCACTATCGGTGGTTGAACTGCACAGAGTTCAGGACCGTGTTCATCGGGGGTGAGGGAATGGCATCCAGATAGGTATCATATGAAGCCGGAACTTGGACACAATTCTAAATCAGAGTTTACTAATTTTTGATTATCAGTCTTTATGTTTTGACCTAATCGATAGGGGATACTACCTCATTCTGAGAATCCGCTCCACGGATTTTCATCTGACCTTCCATCGATGCCCTCGTTCGAGGCCTGTTCACGCTCTCCAACCAGGGATTTGCAAAGTGCACCCATCATGTAGATCGGTATGTAGATGATCTTCCCATCGATCCTTAGATCGGATCCATGGACCACATATGCTTCACCGATCCTCTTCCCGTTGCGTTCCATGAACCTATCCAGGGACACGTGCCTTGATGAAGGTCCCGACTTGACCTCTATCGGTACGACCTTCCTCCCACCGACGATGAAATCCACCTCATTCACGTGTTTGTCGTCTATGTAGAATCTGGAGAACCTCAGGTCTATGTCACAGGCCACCAGTTCCTGGGAAACCGCATTCTCGAATATCATACCCCGATTCAGGTTCAATCTGTTATGGAGGAATGCTTCCTGTACCTCCTTCCTGCCGAGGATGTTATGGTTGAATGCCTGTGTCAGTAGGAGTCCCGTATCCAGAAGGTAGCATTTCAGGGATGTTTCCTCGGTTGTAAGGTCCATTGCAACCTGTGGGTCGGTAACTTCGTTGCATATGTTGCATATGTGGGAGTCTCTAAGCCACAGTATGCTATCAAGATGGTCTGCTGTCCTGCTTCCTTTTCTAATGGGTCCCGGGCGGAACCTCTTCTCGTGCTTGCTCAGCATTGCAGGTATGAGGTCGAATATCCTCTTGGCAGTGTTGCCATCATTGACCGGGATCTTCATCAGGTCTTCGTGGTAGAGGTCGATTATGCCGCTTTTCACTTTCTCCACATCAGAATATCTGCGGGTCTTCCTGAACCTGTTCACGGATTGTGGCATCCCTCCGACAATCATGTAGGTCTTGTAGAGTTCCATCATCTCATCATGGAGAGGACCCATAGGGGCTCTGTTGATGAAGTTCTCTTGGACAAGATCCCATTTCATGGATTCGCCTATGGCCATGCAGAATTCATGGAAGTCCAAGGGGTGCATATCCAGACGATATTCCTCGGATGGTACCATTATGTTGGCCGATCTGCATCTGAGAGTGATCAGTGAACCCGTCTCTATGTATCTGTATCTGCCATCCTCCACGAGACCTTTGATCATCTCGCGGGCACGCGGGTAGAGTTGGACTTCGTCGAAGACAACCACGCTTTCATTGTTGTGAAGTTTGATTGAGTACAACGCTTGTAATTCAGTGAACAGGCGGTCGTAGTTGTTCCCATATCTTTCGAAAATCTCGATTGTTCCTGATAATGGCTTGTAGAAATCAATGATCAATGCACTTTTGAACTCAGCCTCGGCGAAGGTTTTCACGATGGTACTCTTGCCGACCCTTCTGGCACCTTCGATCAGGAGTGCAGTCCCATCACTCCAGCGTTCCCTCCATTCCAGCATTTTACTGTATATGCTGCGGGTGAAGATCTCATCGTGCATACCAGAATGTATGTTTCGCTGAATATAATACATTTCCCCGAAATCGAAACCCTCAAAATACTACATTTCCCCGAAATCAAAACAGTGAAAAATCCACATTTCCCCGAAATAAGATAGTCGGGTTTCTCATTCGATCGCTGCTCAAACGAATCGATAGGTGGTATTTGGTGGGTATGTGGTAGATCTTTGTTCCTCACCATCGGAACCTTCCATCAGATGTCACAATCATGTACGATATCATGGTCATTCTGATGTTTTGAAATTCCAATGTGAGCATGTCCACTCCAATTCCCCATAATCATTGACGGTCCAGAACAGCTTTCCATCTTCCCTGTGGTAGTACATCCTGACATTACCTGTGATGGATCCAGGCATGATGTCGACAGATATGTACACGGGATCCAGCCAGCTATCGAGCAGGGACTCGAGGAGTTCTAGCACCTCTTCATCGGTTCCAGACCTGTACTGTTTAGGATTTGAGTTCACCAAGACGTCATGTGTA
>JAFVZR010000053.1 GCA_017508065.1 Candidatus Methanomethylophilaceae archaeon | reverse complement strand
TCCACATCCTGAAGGTCCGATGATGGAGATCAATTCCCCTTTCCTCACATCCAACGTGAAATCGTCCACAGCAACTGTCTCCGAATCATCTGTACGATACACGACACGGAGTTTATCGATGGACATCAGAGTCTCGCCTTCGGGAATGTGTGCATACAGCTCATCAGTCCTATCCGCTCTGACACGGTCAGCAGAGCTGTACTTCTTTCCTTCGATCTTGATCTTTTCGGACATTAGGCATCCATCCCCATTCTCTTAGACACTTTTCTGTGAATCAAATCTGCCACACCTGTAGTGAGGAGTCCCAGCACAGCAATGATGATCAAACCCGCGTATGCCTCGGGATATGCACTGTTGGTGATCATGTTGGCCACGTAGAATCCGATTCCTCCAAGGGGGTTAGCATACAGTTCCGCAGCAACGATACACATCCAACCGATACCGAGTCCGACCTTGATTCCGTTCATAATGTACGGAATAGTGGAAGGTACGAGGATCTTGACGAAGATCTGACCATTACTAGCACCGAGAGTCTTAGCAGCGTCCACGAGAGTCTTGTCGATCTTGTGGACACCGAAAATGATGTTGGTCAACAGTGGGAAGAAAATTCCCACGAAGACGACCATCACTGCACCGATGTTGTATCTGAACAGGATGATGAATATCGGAGCCCATGCGATGGGTGCGATAGGTCTGAGAACTTCAATGATAGGTGTTGCAAGCTCTTGAAGAATCTTGAAGTTACCCAGAATCAGACCCAAAGGTACCGCCACGACGAACGCAAGAAGGAATCCTTCCAGGAACTTGGTCAAACTTGAACTGACGTAGTCCCACGCACTCCTTCCAGTAATCACATCACCCTCACGAATGAATTCCATCAATGCACCGAATGTATCCATAGGCGTAGGGATCGCAATGTTCTTGGCGAACAAAGACAGCATCAACCATGCCCACCAAAACAGCCAGAGAGACAGTGCTGTGATCAGCACTGATCTGCCCATACGATGGTATTTGTTGTGCTTGTCATACTTGAGTTCCATCCTTCACACCGCCTTATGCCGTAATGTATCCGCTATTGATGGTGGTGATAGTTGCAGGAGGTGCACCAAGGAATCCGAAAGTCGCCTCTCCATTAACTAATGCGGTTGCGACACCTGCACCATTGGTACTACCGACGACATCGATAGTGACCCCGAGGTCACTAAAGAATCCCTTGTGAATTCCCCAGTGGATAGCAATCTGATGGATATCTCCAGTAATCACAGCCACCTTGATTGATGCATTACCACCGGATGTGTAATCCTCATCAATGGCCTTTTTGATGTAAGTCTGTGTTACAAACTCCTCTGCAAACAATTCAGGGTTGCTGACGGACTTTTTGAATACACCTATGTCTCCAAGGTTCTTGACGAGCTGAGCGATATCGGACTCCAAATTGTCAAGATCGCCCTGAGCATCATCCGCGTACAGATATGTGATGTTTTCAAGAGCCTTCTTGGTTATCTCAGGCTTGTCGTTCAATGCAGAAACTTTTGTCATTACAAAAGATACGAAGTCGTTGTATGCGTCGACATCAGTGTTTCTGTTCGCCATGATCTCGTTAACACTGTCAACGGCCTCGATATATCCTGCAAGGAATTTCACGGTAGCGTTCGTATGTCCCTTCATGTACTCAGTGTTACCTGCGATGACACAACAGGTGTGATCTTCAAACACGTCGTTGGTCAATGCAAGTGCCTGGAACTTGGAGTCGTCGATGATAAGCTGATACTGAGGCTCCCAAAGGATCCCACCGTTGATGACCGTATTGCTGATGGCCTGACCAGCGTTTGTAACTCCAGAGTCATAGTACAGCGTATCGCTGTTGACTGAAGCGTTGGTGGAATAAAGTGTAAAATTCAAACCCATCTTGGATGCCAACTCTGCAAGTTGCGTGTGCTGAATACTTGATGTACCAGGAGTTCCAAAGATCAGACCTCCCCATGCAGCCTTGTTTGCCTCAGAAACTTGCCAATTATTATCAAAGAACGGGACACTGTTGCTCTTCCTCACCGGAATTCCGGGGGCATCCACAACCAAATTAGAATCGATATATAATCCAGAGCCCTCAGAGTTGGCCCTTGCTATAATGTTGAACATGTTAGTATCGTCAGTGGTGTCGTCCTCAGCATTGTAAACAAACGCTGCAGTAGAAACCCCTGCAATGACAAGCGCAACAACTATGATAGTCACAAAGAGCTTGTTATCCATACCTATCGGATACACATCGACAAGAGATAATATAACCCTTTTGAATAATAATTGTACAAAGAGGAGGATAATATACTAATATCTATGACAAACCTAGGATAATACGACATCCGTCGAACGGATATCATCCTCCTGTCACTGTGGCTATTACGGTTATCACAAGTGAAACTAGTGCCACCACCAATCCGAATCTGGCACCGTTCTTCCCAAGGTACGGGCCCATCGCGAACCCT
>JAFVZR010000052.1 GCA_017508065.1 Candidatus Methanomethylophilaceae archaeon | reverse complement strand
TGCTCGTTGCGGAAGAAGGAGTCCTCCCTCAGGAAGAGACGTATGACATTCTCCTTCAAGGAGTACGATGGGTCGAAGAGTCCGAGGTACATTGGGATCCCACCTACCATCCCATATATCCTCAGAGAATCATCGCGATCGAAACCTCTCAAGAACTCCATCGACTCCCACACACTCAGCGGCAACAGTTCCAACGAACCCGTACGACGACCATACAGTGGACTCTTGTATCCAAGGACCTCGTGTTCCATCACACTAATGGATGAACCACAAAGGATGAGGAACAACTTCGAATCCTCATGGATACGATCTATGAACTCTTGGAGCGTATCACCCATGGACCTGTCCTTACTGAGGAGACGAGGATACTCATCTATGACCAGAATGAATCTCTTGTCACGTGATCTCTTCTCGATAGTGTCCAGGATGGACGTCAGAGATGCGGATACATCGGCACCATAGACTTTCGATGCGAATTCATCCATGTTCTCCTTCAGACTCCTCGTCTTCGCGGTGAAGAAAACACCTTCATGTTTGGCCATGAATTCCCTGAGGAGCCTGGTCTTACCTACACGTCTGCGCCCGTACACAGGAAGGAACTCGAACCTATCGCTGTTGTACCTCTCCTCCAGCAATGCCAATTCCCTATCCCTTCCATAGAACATGATGGATGATGTGATCCGAGGGTTATATAGGTTATCATTATTGCATCCTAATGAAATTCATTCCAATGCAATTGTTTATCATGAATCGGATGTACCAGCTGTGACAAGATCATATCATGAACGACAAAAGAGGAAAGAAGGGTTGTGAAAGGGTTTAAGAGAAAGCACATCAGCTGTACATAGTGTCGCCGACGTGCTCGTTCTCCATGTAGTATGCGTTGGTCCTCTCCTTCTGTGCTGAGGAGATGTCCTTGTTGAGTCCCTTGGTGTAGGAACCGTAACGCTCCCTGATCTGATCCTCTGCGGGCCTGGAACGCTTCAATGCACGCTTGATGTGATCATCGGTGATGAACTCCGATTCCTCCACGACCGCAAGGTCACCTGCGGCACGGATCAATCCGCCCAATTCCCTGAGCCTGAGGGTGAGGGAGTTGAGCTGTCCGTCGGCCTTGGCCCTGGACCTGCCCTCCGCGATGACGGCTTCCACTGCGGGAATGGTCGCGGGAGGGATGCGTCCGTCCATCATGATCTCCTGGGCCACAAACTGTGCGTACTTGGCACGGTTCTCGTCCGTGTCGGGCATGGACACGTCCACAAGGACCTCGTATCCTCCACCTACGATCCTGGACCTCAACGGGGACAGGATGTTCTCCAGATCCTGGATGTTACATGCGGCCACGAGGATGAAGTCACAGGGGACGTCCTCGACCTTGACACTCGCACCGGCGGACTGGGGGTTACGACCCATGATGGGGAACTTCTTGTCCTGCATAGCGGTGAGGATGAACCTCTGCAAAGATCCCAGGTGGGAGATCTCGTCGACGAAGAGGACTCCCTCGTGCGCCTCGTGGATGGAACCTGCGACGACTCTCTCGTAAGCCGGAGATCCGAGCTGTGCGTGACCTCCGTAGGGATCGTGCCTGACATCTCCCAACAGTTCGGTCTCGGAGGCACCGGTCGCAAGGACGAAGGGTTCACGGTCCAACTTGACCAAGACCTTCTGCTTGGAGTTCTTCTCCACCTCACGGCGCTTCTCCATCGCCTTCTGATCGAGGACGCAGATCTTGTCGCCTGCTGCCTCGAAGACGACGGTCTCCTCCGTACCATCGGCGAGGGACCTGGTGGTGACCACACGGTCCTTGGGCTTCTGCGTCTGACCGAGCATGTCGAGAGCGGTTCCCAGCATCTCGTTGAATTGGAACATGTTGCCGCCGGCACCGGTGTCGGCCTTGCTCTTTCCGCAGAACGGACAGTTGCGCTCGCTGTGGGAAGAGTACTTTCCACAGGTCCTGCACCTGTATCCGAGCTTCTCGGCTACGTTTCCGGGTGCCTTCTCGGGATCGATGAGCCTACCGGAGGCACTGGCCTTGGACTCGTTCTCCCTGATGACGCGCTCCGACTCGATGAGCTGGAGGAACGGCCTCTCGGGATTCTCTGGGTTCTCGGCGACACGGATCTCGGTCTCGGGTTTCTTGAGCTGCATTGAGATCGCACGTGCGATCATCGACTTTCCGGTACCCGGGGGGCCGACGAGGAGGAGGTGCCTCCTCTGCTTGGCGGCGATACGGGCCAACTGGATGGCCTCCTCCTGTCCGAGGACACGGTCGAGGGGATCCACCGGAATGGCGATGTCTGCTGTACTCTCAAGTCCCTGGACATCCGCCCAGGTGTTGACAATCTTGTTCTCTGTCATCTCGATTCTCAGTTGAGGTCCTCTTTGGTCCAGAGGGTGATGCCTGCGGGCATCTTGGTGATGTTGCCCTTCTTGACACCGACGACGGTCTGGATGTTCTTCTCGGATGCGACCTCCACGATCCTCTGGGAGATGATTCCGTCGAAGACGATGGTGGAGACGCTGATCTCCGCATCTGCGCGGAGGGTGTCCACGAGGTTCTTGACAGGAAGCTCGAGGACGATGTTGCCTGCCTTGTCAAGTACCTTGGCGTTGTGAGTGGATGCGATTCCGGTGAGGATGTCACGGTATGCGGTCTGCTCGGGGGAGAGGATCTTCTCGACCTTCTCCTTCTTCGCACGAGGCTCCCTCTTGGGTTTCTCGGACTCCTCGGACCTGTCCTTGGGCTTCCTTCCCCTGCGGGGCTTCTCAACGACGGGCTCCTCTGCGGGAGTCTCCACGGAAACGTCCGTTACGGGCTCCTCTGCAGGCACCTCCACGGATGCCTCTGCGACGGGCTCCTCCTTCTTGCGGAACTTCTCGACCGCATCGTTGTTGAATCTGTTCTTCCTGGGCTCGCGCCTGGGCTGTTCGTCCTCGTCGGTTCCCCTGAGTGAACGCTCGCGGCGGGGCCTCTCGCGCCTCTCGTCGGAATCGTCGGAACGGCGCCTCTCCCTGCGGGGGCGCTCCTCCTCCATGACTGCAGGGGCCTCCTCTTCGGTGTCCTCCTTGGGGGTGAGTCCGTTCATCTCCATGGACTGGTCACCGGGGATCTTGTTGCGGAGGCACTTGACGAGCTGCTTCGCGCTGAGCTCCTCGACCTCGTGTGCACGGGGTGCCCTTGCGACGAAGTCGATGTCAGCCACCTGGAAGAGCTCCCTGAGGATGAGCTCTCCTCCCCTGTCACCGTCTACGAATGCGGTGGAGACCTTCTCCTTGGAGAGCTCCTGAACGGTCTGGGGGATGTTGGTTCCCTCGACTGCGATTGCGTTCTTGATTCCTGCCTTGAGGAGAGCGATGACATCGGACCTTCCCTCGACGATGATGATGGCCTCGGAGTCCCTGACATTGGGTCCTGCAGGGCAGCGGTCCTTTCCGTAGGAGGTGATCTCATCGATCTGGATGCTCTGCCTGAGGGTCTCGGTGATGTCGGATCCGGTTCCCTTGGACTGCTTCATGAGGTCTGCGAGGAGCTCCTTGGCCCTCTCGACGACGAGTTCCCTCTTGGTCACACGGACATCCTCGATACCGAGGACCTTGATTCCTGCCTTGCAGGGACCGACACGGTCGACGGTCTCCAGTGCGGAAGCGAGGATCGCGGTCTCGACCTGATCGAGACTGGAGGAAACGTAGACGATACCTTCGGACTTTCCGCCCTTGGAAGTGACATCGACCTCGATGCGGCCGATCCTTCCGGACTTCTGGAGGTCCCTGAGGTCCAGGTCGTCACCGAGCAGACCCTCGGTCTGACCGAAGACGGCCCCGACGACGTCGGGCTTCTCGACTATTCCGTCGGCTGTGAGCTTTGCTTTGACAAGGTATTTCATTGCATTAGGATCGATACTGTTCATTGCGATTTCCCCTGATTGGGTTCTTGGGGAACAGATACTATCTCTGCTTCGATCCGGTTTGTATCCCTCTATAGCCTCATGGCTTTCGGATACTCTCTCTTTCCCGTGGACTTCCCATCCTTTGCTGCTGGCGCTCCTGGCCGTATGGCAGACTTTCGGGTCATAGGACCTGTCGGGCACATCGGGCCCGGCGTATGTGATTGTGATTGGTGATCAGTGAATCAAGGGAGATAGTATGCTCTTCCCTCATGGTGTGTATGTATTTCTATAAATATAAACATTGGTATCCGACGGAATCCGGCTCATAATTGTATGTATTTGATGGAAGGATTCTCCAATTTGAAAGCGGATTCGAGATAACGGTCGCAGGTGAACATGATGACCTGTTGGTCCTTGGCGAACTCGAGGATCGCCCTGCAGGCACCCTTCTTCCTCTCCCTGTCGAAACGTACGAGGACGTCGTCCATGATGAAGGGCACGCTCTCGTCGGTGAGCTCCTTGGCGATCGCCATCTTGACGGACAGCAGCACCTGGTCCCCGAGACCGGCACTCCATTCGGAGAGGGACTTCCTTCCCATACGGTCCTCGATGGTCAGATCGCTGCTCCTCGGATCGGCGATGATCTGATAACGACCGCAGGTCATGAGCGACAGGTACGAGTTCGCGGTCCTGACGACGGACGGCTGCAACCTGGAATAGAAGTGGTCGCAACATTCGTTGATGATGGTGTCGGCGATGGACAGTATCGCCCACCTCTTGATGGATTCCAGATATTTTCCGTAATAACCGGCACGCTTGACCTTCAATTCCTCGAACTCCTCGTCGTTGTGGACGGCGGCCAACTCCGCCGTGAGATGTCCGATCCTCTGGTTGAGAGAATCGATCTGGTCCTGGATGTGCTCCTTCTCCACCTCCACGTCCTCCGCCGTTAGGGTGGGCCTGTTGATGTAGTTGTCAGCATTGACCGTAGACTGCTCGATGGACCTGTTCAATGCATTGATGGTCAGGTCCAACTCGATGAGCTTCTTACGGTCCTCGTACATGGTCTGGAATCTCTCCTCCCCGCCGAACTTCCCTACGAGGTCGTCGTATTCCTTCTGCTTCTCCATGAGTTTGACATCCACATCGTTGATGATGTCGGTACCCCTGATCTTGTCCTCCGCAAGATGGAGGGTGCTCGCCAATTCGTTCATGTCACCGGATATGCAACCGGTGTACAGTCCGACGGATGTGAGGACGTCGTTCACCGTGGACACTATCGCATCGTACTCTGCGGTGAACTCCTCCACACGCTTCTGGGAGAGATCGCGCCTGCCTATGGAATCGTATGCGAAACCGATCTCATGGATCATCGATACAGCGTTCTCCTTGGTGGTCCCCTGGGGGAAACCGACCTCCGGGATCCAAACGTCCCAATCCACGTTATCCACGTGGAAGTACACATCCAGCACCGACGGTGCGACATTGACCGCGATACCCGCACCCATGGAGACCGCTGCCAGGACAGGTGAATCGACCAGAATTCCCGCTGCGATACCGGCCACGGACACGAGCGTGTAGATCAACCTCTTACCCTTGGTGAACACCTTGGCGAACTTCGCCGGGATCGTCCTCTTCCTCTGCGGATTGAGTAGACGTTCACGCACCTCGGGATTGGATCCTATCGACACGATCTGGTCCTCCGACAGACCGAACCTGTCGCATACGGACCTCACGTACCTGTCGTCCTCGTCGCGGTAGATCTTGAGATCGGCTATGGTGGTACCGAGGAGCTCCAGACGCTGCATTAGTCCGCGGGCGTTCTCTATCCTGTCCTTCTCGGACATAATCGTCTCGGCCCTCTCGCGGGTCATAGGGTTGTGACTGTTGGTCAGATGGCTTTCCCTGGCCATCCTCTCCTCGTTCAGCCTCCTGAGGTCCTCCCTCAGTTTGTCGTATTCCTCCACGTCGTCATCGGTGAGGTCGTATGCGTACGCCAGGGTGAGACGCTGTGCCTTCAGCTTGTTGACCTCCTCGACCTGTCCGTTGATGACACCCAACATCACCTCGCGGTCGTGGTTGTAGCTTATGGTGTCCTGTGCGTCGTGTGCGTAGATCAGGTTGTCCTTGAGTGCGTCCAGCTCCTTGACCATCTTGTCGTAGGACTTCAGGTCCGCCTGTCTCTCCACGATCTCCAGGTCCAGGGATTTGAACTCCTTCCTGAACTTACCGATGGTCTTTCCGTCGGTGACCCTCTCCTTGGTCATCAGGTTGTCCATCTCCGCCCTGATGATCTTGGACACCTCGGGGACATGTTCGGCTCCGGGAACGGTCAGGAACCTCCTCTTGAGATCCCCTGTCGTGATGACCTTATCGTTCCCCAACTGCTCCAGGTCCAATCCGAAGAGGGAACGGTACGTATCGGCATCGAGATGCAGGTCCACCGAAGGCAACTGCTTACCGTCCTTCTCGATGACCTTCCTCTGATCCCTTCTGAGGATGCGGATGTCACCGTCGCCCATGACC
>JAFVZR010000051.1 GCA_017508065.1 Candidatus Methanomethylophilaceae archaeon | reverse complement strand
GACTGTGACGTTTGTCGTTTGGCTATCAACACCGATGGGGCGCCCTACATTATCCCACTGAACTTCGGAATGTCCGTTGAAGACGGTGTACTGACACTGTACTTCCATGGGGCATTGGAGGGTACGAAGTACGAACTGATCGAAAGGGATCCGCACGTATCCTTCGAGATGGACTGCTCTCATGAACTGTACATCGACGAGCGTGACGGTATGTGTACTATGCTGTACCGTTCGGTCATCGGAGAGGGTATCATCGAACTGGTTCCTGAAAAGGAGAGATATGAACTTCTGAAGTTGATACTGGCACATTACGGTCGCGAGGATCTGCCCGTTCCCGAACCGATGATCTCCCAGACCATGGTCATGAAGTTGACGGTCGATTCGATGACCGGTAAGCAACGCAAGATTTGATACAGAAATATGCCCCATCCTGTTCGGATGGGGCTATGTAAATTGTGACGTTCAGTTGGTAACGTCTTTGAGGATGGACTCGAGGTCCGCGAGGATCTGCATGATCGCACTCCAGGACTCCATAGGGATGTTGGGGTCGTTGGAGAGGTCGGCAAGGACATTGATCGCATTGGAGATGCGAAGGTCGGTTGCCTTGCTGGTGTCCATGAGGTGGTTGACAGCGTCTGCTGCACCCTTCCTGATGTTCCTGGGGACTCCGTTGTCGTTTGCGAGACGGCCCTCGAGTTCGTTTGCCGTCATCTTGATTCTCTGCTCGATGGAAGCCATGTTATCACTCCTCAAACTGTTCCTGCAGCTCAATGGTGATCTGGTCGATGAGATCCATGATGTCTCCGGACCTGATCTCTCTGGGGCCGAGAAGTTCGCTCTGGATTCTTGCGACGTACAGCTTAGCACCGTCATCGGTACCGTCGTCGAACTTTTCTCCGTCCTCGTCTTCTTTGATGATTTCGATGTTGCAAAGGAGTTCGCTCATTTTATCACCTGGGGATTATAGAAAACGTAAATTAGCCATTATATATAACACCCATTGTCGGACATCGCTGTTCCGTAAGGGTATAGAAAAATGACAAATCATATAGTCGGCCGATGGCCCCCACCCGTCACACACCATCGGATGTCTTTCCATTGCAGCATCCATTGCCCTGACGGTCGTATTATAATAACACGCGCGTGTTAGTTATCTTCCGAAACGCTTATATCATAAACTCATAATGATGGGCTATCTAAGTCGTTATTGCATTAGTGGTAACGAGAACGGTCACAGCACTTCTGTGCATGACCAAAGGATGGATGGAAGATGAGCATAGAGGAGAAGGCAACCGCGGCCCAGGAGAACCTGGAGTCGAAGTTCAGCAAACTCGGTACCGGAAAGTACGGCAGAATCATCAAGATGTGTCGCACCCCCAGCACCGAGGAGTACAAGAGATCGCTGTTAATCGTAGCCGCAGGTCTGGCAGTTCTTGGAGTCGTCGGATTTGGAATCTATTGGCTCATGAGCTATCTTCCCGGATACTTCTGAGGTGAGGTTTTGACTAGTTTCACAGCAGACAACGAAGAAATGAGAGTCCGCGCCGGATCTTCCGTCAGGTGGCCCCTGACCATCAGTTCCGACCAGAAAGAGGTCAGCGTACATTTCGATGTAGCTACCAACTCAGACAACGCACCTGAGTGGAACGTCTTCCTCAACAGCGGAAAGGATGAGCTTTGGAGCAACTACTACTCCAAGTGGGATTACAAGCTCTCCCTTCCCGTCGCTGCCCTCAACCTTGAGGTCCAGTGCCCTAAGGGAGTAAGGTACGACGACTTCGTCGACGTCACCGTTACCGTGGACGGAGGCAACCCCATCACATTCAGGGCGATCGCAAGGCAGTCCATCCTTGCCCTCAAGACGCAGATCAACCAGGAGAACAGTGTCGCCGAGAGTATCTACCTCAAGGTCAAGGATGAGGTGGCATTGGAATCCGAGGATGATGTGAACAAGAACGACATCTATGCCGTCCTCTGTCCCACCACCCTCAAGGGTTACATCTTCGTCGAGGGTATGAACACTGACCGTATGCGTGAGAAGCCCAGGGACATCAGGAAGGCGAGGACGTTCGTTGACGGCGAGATCGGCATCGACGAGATCCAGCACTATCTGACACCCGTGTCCCCCGTCAAGGGAGTCACAGAGGGAGATCTTGTCGAACTGGTCAACGGACCCTTCAAGGGCGAGAAGGCCAGAGTACAGAAGATCGACGAGGCTAAGGAAGAGATCACTGTCGAGCTCATCGAGGCAATGGTCCCCATCCCAGTCACCGTCAAAGGCGAAAGCATCAAAGTCATCGGAAAATAAGGAGAGTAGAACATGGTTGATACTGTTGAAGTATTGGTTGACGGTGGTAAGGCCACCGCAGGTCCACCTCTCGGCCCCGCACTGGGACCCAAGGGTGTTAACGCAGCACAGGTCGTTGCTCAGATCAACGAGAAGACAAAGTCATTCGCAGGCATGAAGGTCCCCGTTAAGGTCCTCATCAACGACGACAAGTCCTTCGAGATCAAGGTCGGAACCCCTCCCATGGCTGCACTGATCAAGAGCGAGCTCGGACTTGCATCCGGATCCGGAAACGCAAGGACCACCAAGGTCGGAAACCTGACCCTCGATCAGGCAAAGAAGATCGCAGACATGAAGCAGGATGACCTTCTCGGTGCAGACCTTAAGGCACGTGTCCTTGAGGTTTCGGGCAACTGTGTCTCCGTCGGAGTCACCATCGACGGAAAGGACGCAAAGGCCTTCCAGAAGGACGTCAAGGCAGGAGTCTACGACGGCCAGTTCTGAATGGGGAAACTTCCCCATTCATCTTAAACCCATTAACGCATCCGCGTCGTTTTTTCAAGAATATTGTTCTGTGATCGGTTCACTTGTTCGGGGTGGACACATCGCTCAAGGTGAAGAGGGATATGCCTTCCGAATCAGCGAGTCTGATGGCACCGTCCGTATAACCGGATTTGGAGAATGCCTTCAATTCCCTCGGTAGATTGCTCTTCACGAGTTTCGAACGTCTGATCAGTGTCTCGATCGCCTTCTCATCCATCGGTTCCGATCCGTATTTGCACTCACACAGCACAATCGTCCCTTTTCCAAGTGCCGCAATGTCGATCTCTTCCTTCGTACGGGTCGATGGGTCGGTTCCCCACCATGTACCCACATTACGACAGCTCCTTCCAACGAATTCGGAACACACATCCTCGAACACATGACCTAAGTAGTCGTTCATACCACTCATGATCTCATCATATGTTGTCTCATAGTCCGAACTATTGACCTCCACGTATTCGGGATAGATGAATCTGAAGAACGAACGAAGATAGTGGTCCTTGATCCGATAGATGGTACGTTTGGATTGCGGATCATCTATGGGCCTGACCTTCTCCACGATCTCCAACAGGATGAGCTCTTTCAGTAAAGCAGAAACACGTGATGTTTCCAATCCAACAGCGGATGCGATCTCCCCTACGCGATTCTGTCCTTTGGCTATAGACGATATTATGTCGAGATAGATCACCGGGGATTCGAATTCCTCGGCAAAAAGCAGTGTGGATTCCTTGTTCAACACCGCATATGGGTTGATGAGGTTATCGATCACATTGTCCTTCAGGCATTTTCTGTCATTGAAGAAATTCAGATACCAAGGTATGCCCCCTACCAGACCATAGACCGTCATCCGATCCTCATCGGAATAATTCGGAAGGAACAGCTTTGTCTCGGAGAATTGGAACGGGCTCAATCTGATCTGTCCCGTACGTCTTCCGTAGAGGGGACTACTCTTTCCAAGAATCTGGTTGTTCATGATGTTCATCAGGGATCCGGAAAGGATGATGAATACTTTGGAGTTCAGATGCTCTTCGATGAAGTTGTTCAGGATCCCTGTGACGGATTCATCGCTCTTAACAAGATAGGGGTATTCATCGATCACGAACACATACCTCCCATCTCCGAATCTGGAGTGCATGGTCTCAAGAGCATCTTCGAAGTTCAATGGGGGTGCATTTTTTATTCCTAATATCTTGGAAGCAAGAAGGCGCATGTTGGTATTGAGCGATCCCTTCACGGCAGTGAATTTTATGGCGACCTTGTCCTTGATGAACTCCTCGATCAGCGCAGTCTTCCCGACCCTACGCCTTCCATATATGGGGATGAATTGGAAACCCTCTGAATGGTATCTTCTATCGAGTTCGGCCAATTCCTCTTCGCGCCCATAGAACATGCTTCTCCATATGGGGTCGGTCACTATTTAACGTTTGCATTTTGCTATTCTGCAAAGTAGTATTTTTCCACATAGTAAATTGCAGACCGCATCCGTGGTGGCAATCCCAGAACCCTCTACTCTTCAGTGGGTCCACATCAATCCCTGTATGTCCCTCACAGTAGGTACACAGACGACATCGTCGCGTTCCTCGCCGATCAGGATACATTTCGCACCGGCATTCCTGGCGAATCCCACATCACTACGGTAACTGTCCCCTATCATGACCATCTCGCTACAGGGGATCCCTGTATTCCTGGAGATGAGGTCGAACATGGGCGTGTTGGGCTTACCGACTATGTGGTCCGGTCTCCTTCCGGAACAGTTGGTTATGAAACCCGTCATCGCACCGGCACCGGGGAAGATCCTCTCCCCTTCACCTATGTATGACACGTCCTCGTTGCAGAATATGATGGTCTTCGACCTCAATGCAGCACGCAATGCAGCGGTCATCCTCTCGTAATCGAATCTGGTGTCGATACCTACGACCAACGTGTCCGCATGGTCCTCGTCGACAATGTTCGTGACCTTGGAGAGTTCCTCCTTGAAGGAATTGGATCCCACGACGTATGTGTTCCTCAGTCCCTTCTCCTCCACGAGACGTACTGCGACGTATCCTGAGTTGTAGACGTCCTCGACATCACACTCTATGCCCAACCTGTGGAGCTTATCGGTAAGGAACTGTCTCGTCTTACCGGAGTTGTTGGTGGCGAAAAGGATCCTGATACCTTTGGAACGCAGGAAGTCTATCGTCTCCTTCGCACCCGGGATGATCTTGTCACCGTAGTTCACAGTACCGTCCAAATCGAATACCGCTGCCTTGATGCCGGAGAAGTCAGCTTCCATGGTCCTATATTATAGAGTATGTTCTAATAAAGGATGACTACCAGAACATGCCCTCCAACGGGACCATATCGATGTCCTGTTCCTCGGAGATCTGTTCCATGTCCTTCTTGAATCCGCCTGCCGAGAACATGATGAACGTCCTTTCCTTTCCAGGTGCCTTCCTTCCCGCATAGTCCATCAATGCCTGCAACGCACCCTTCCCTACGGGACGTTTGGACCATGTGCATGATATGAAACACACTTCGTCGTCATCGGAACAGTGTGAGAACACGGTGCCCTTCTCATCCGGTTCGGTCCACTCCTCGATGGTATATCCGTAACCGTCGTCGACGTACTTCGAACACGTTTCCCTGTAGACGGTTGAAAGGTAGTCCTCCATCTCATCCTCCACGATATCTGCGAAGATATGGTTCCTTCCGGAGGCGATATCGTTCGCATGGTTTTGCACGAACGATAACCAGAATCTCATCATGTTGTCCGAGATGCGGTACGATGCGCGGGTCATGCCTTCGGGCACATGTCTTACGACCAGCTTGTCCATCAAAGGGTCCAGATGTCTGACCACGGCGGATGTGCTGTTGTCGTCGGATCCCCTCATTATCCCGTTGATGGTGTCCGTTCCTTCCGACATCGCTGTCAATACGGAAAGGTACCCTTCGGGTTCCCTGATGTTCATGCTCCTGAGAAGACGTTCGGGTTCGGAGTACAACTGTCCGTTCTCCTTGAAGAACAATCTCTCCACGTTATCCGAGATGGAGATGTTCCTGTCGAACCTGGTCATGTATCCAGGTACACCTCCGGTGACGGCGTAGATCAACAGTTTCTCCCTGGGCATACAGTCCGGGAAGAAGTATCCCGATTCCCTCAGATCGAACGGTTCCAGGACGATCTCTGCATCGTCGAAGAACTGGCT
>JAFVZR010000050.1 GCA_017508065.1 Candidatus Methanomethylophilaceae archaeon | reverse complement strand
CCGTCCGTGTTACGGCTGCCGTATTCGGTGGCGACACTGACCGTGACATCGATCCCGTTGTCCTTCAACCAACGGGATATCGTATTTCCTTCCGAAGTACCTGAGAACACCAGTATCTTTGTCATATGTCACCTGCCTTTTTGAAAATCGATCCTTCGAACCTTGCAATTATCGTGTACGAACACTCGCCAATGTTCACCATACCTACTCCGTTGGACAATATTGGATGACTAATCCAACTAATAAGTGTTGGCATACCCATCCAACTCATTGACCTCACACCTTTCCCTTTTCCAGAAGATATCTGGAGATCAGGAAGAACACGGTACCGTAAATCAGAACGATGAGCAGGGACACCCACGGGAACTCCCAGCCCAACGCTGCAGACCTTATACATTCGGTCGTGTGGGTCAGTGGAAGGAACCATATGATCTTCTGTAAGAACTCCGGCATCATGGAGACCGAGAACACGGTACCGCATAGGAACGTCATCGGCAGGATCACAAGGCTGTTGAACAGGTTGAACGTTGGCGGACCCTTCACCATGAATCCCGCCACCACACCCAACAGACTGTACGTCAGACACGATACGAACACGGTGAACAATAGCATCAGGGTCACGCTGAAATCATCCGTCATCAACAGACCCAGGATCATCAATATCGCGGCACAGAGTAAACCCCTGATTATCCCGAGTATGGTCTTACCCAGGACTATCGAGGACGATGATACGGGGCAGAGAGTGACCTCATCGAACGACGAGTAGAATCTCCTCTGCAACATGATCTTGTTAGCTGTCGTGGAGAAACATGAACTGAGCGTGGATAGAGAAACGATACCTGGTATGACGAACGCGATATAGGTGACACCATCGGTGTTGTCGACCGTGGAACCCAATCCGTATGCGAAGGAAATGAAGTACAGTAAAGGAAGCACGAGTATCGTGATCAACACAATGAGGAGATTCCTCTTCAGATAGTACAGATCGGCAAGTGCCACCCTGAAGGCGCCATCGATGGTTCTGATCACTTCATCTGCCCCCCATCTTATTGCCTGTCAACTCCAGGAAGACATCCTCCAATGTGGTCCTCCTCAGGGAATATGTGGCATCACCCGGCAAGGAGGATGATATGAAATCCTTGGCCATATCACGTGAAGCGAATGTCTGGGTCATCATTCTACCATCCGATTCGTAATCGATGGCCACCCTACCAACAAGGTTGTTCAATTCCTCCGGACTGCCCTCTGCGATGACCCTCCCGCTATCGATGATGGCTATACGGTCACAGAGTGCTTCCGCCTCATCCATGTAGTGTGTGGTAAGGAATATCGTCGTACCTGACTTCTTCAACTCCCTCACGATGTCCCAGAGTATGTGTCTCGACTGGGTGTCCAACCCTGCCGTAGGTTCATCCAAGAACAATATGCTGGGTCTATGCATGAGGGCACATGCGATTGCGGCACGGCGCCTCCAACCTCCTGACAGATCCAGTATCAGTTTGTCAAGATACTTATCAAGACCCAGGATATCGGAGAGCTCCTTCATCCGGATGTTGATCTCCTTTCTGGGGACTTTATGCAATATCGCATGGCACACGATGTTCTCGCGTACACTGATCTCCTTATCCAAACTGATGTATTGCTGAACTATACCGATACGCTTACGGATCTCGTTAGTGTCCTTTATCACATCAAGACCGTCGATGGAAATGGAACCCGATGACGGCTTCAGAAGGGTTGTGAGTGTGCGTATGGTGGTGGTCTTACCGGCTCCGTTGGGACCTAGGAACCCATAGATACCGTGACATGGGATGGATAAAGAAATACCGTCGACAGCTGTGAAATCCCCATATCTCACCACGAGGTCATCTATCACTATGAGGCCATTGCCCCCCTTGGATGAATCAAACCTCCTTTGTTTTTCATCACCATTCTTGAAGACCCTGGTGAAAATATCAGATATCATACATCTCATCACCATCGTTGTCGAAGGAATGCACATAGAGCCCATGCTCCCCTTCGATTATCTCCGATTCTACCCCATATACATCGAGTACCATCTTCGAAGTTATGACCTTCTCGGGAGGACCCT
>JAFVZR010000049.1 GCA_017508065.1 Candidatus Methanomethylophilaceae archaeon | reverse complement strand
GGACAGGGCACGTCTCGTCAGAAGGCTGGGTCATCTGTCGGACTACGATTCCAGGAAGTTCCGTATCCTATGATTGCGACCGACGTCCTCTTCTTCCCGTTTATCATAATATGATGTCGGGTACGTGGTGCCATACGACGGCATCCTTACCTATAAATAGAGTAAACAGATAGACCCCTTGCTCTACAAGAGCCGATGAATAATGAGGACCTTTTCGGCATTCCTCATCAAGAGGCACACATGAAGAGGTCTGAAAGAGGTAATTGAAATGTCTGTATACGTTAAGTTCGAAACACCCAAGGAGCTTTCTGACAAAGCATACTCCCTCGCAGAGATCGCCCGCGACGGCGGAAAGATCAAGAAGGGAACCAACGAGGTTACCAAGGCTGTCGAGAGAGGAGACGCAGCAATCGTCATCATGGCTGCAGATGTCGAGCCCCCAGAGATTCTCGCACACATCCCCGCACTCTGCGAGGAGAGGAACGTCGCATACGTCTACGTCCCCAGCAAGGCAGAGCTCGGAAACGCAATCGGACTCGAGAAGCCCACCGCATCCGTCGCAATCACCGATGTCGGAAAGGGAAAGGCCGTCTGCGAAGAGATCGTCGCCGCTGTCAAGGCACTCAAGAACTGATTCCGGAGGGATCTGAATGGTTGACGTTGACAGCATCCCGTCCGAGGTCGTCGAGATCATCGGAAGGACCGGAATGACCGGCGAGGCTACTCAGGTTAAGGTCCGTGTCCTCGAGGGACGCGACAAGGGAAGGATCATCACCAGGAACATCATGGGCCCCGTTAGGATGGGAGACATCCTCATGCTCCGCGAGACCAGCAGAGAGGCCCGTAAGCTCGGAATGAGGTGATTCGGATGGCAGAGAAGAGAACCTGTTCATTCTGCGGAGCCGACATCGAGCCCGGAACTGGAAAGATGTACATCAAGAAGGACGGAACCGTCCTCAACTTCTGCACCAACAAGTGCTACAAGAACATGATCGAGCTCAAGCGCGTCCCCAGGACCACCGCATGGACCGAGAAGTTCGCAATCGAGAAGGCAGCACGCCTGAAGGTTGCAGAGAAGAAGGAGTGAGTTCCATGGAGAGAACCTACCTGATGGTCAAGCCCGACGGTGTCCAGCGCGGCATCTGCGGTGAGATCGTCTCCCGCTTCGAGAAGAAGGGACTCAAGCTCGTGGCCATGAAGCTCATGGTCATCCCCAAGGAGGTCGCAGAGAACCACTACGGGGAGCACAAGGACAAGCCCTTCTTCCCCTCCCTCATCAGCTACATCACTTCCGGACCCGTTCTGGCAATGGTGTGGGAAGGAGAGAGCGCGGTCTCCGTTTGTAGGAACATGATGGGCAAGACCAACCCTAAGGAGTCCGCCCCCGGAACCATCCGCGGCGACTTCGGAATGCAGACCGGAATGAACATCATTCACGGATCCGACTCCGTCGAGTCTGCAGAGAGGGAGATCTCCATCTTCTTCAAGCCCGAAGAGCTCGTCTCCTACGAGAAGACTATCCAGTCCTGGATCTACGAGTAAGACCGTCCATCGGTCACTCGAAACCATTTCCCCTTTTCAAGGGATTATTCCACGTTGTTCCCGTCATATTCAAAAGTGTTGCGTATCGGACGCAATTGTGCGTTCGAAGGGGCAACCTTATAGTTATCTTAGTCCTATACCCTTCTATTATAGTACGCTGAGGTGTTTCTCAATGACGATTAGACAGCCTGTTGTTTCGGTCCTTGGTCACGTCGACCACGGAAAGACAAAGCTTTTGGATAGAATTAGAGGCACCTCGGTCCAGGCCCGTGAAGCCGGTGCCATCACGCAGCACATCGGTGCAACCGAGGTCCCCATCGACCACATCTACAAGGTGTGCGGAAAGCTCATCGGCAACAAGAAGTTCGATGTCCCCGGACTCCTGTTCATCGACACACCCGGTCACCACTCCTTCATCACCCTGAGGGCCAGAGGAGGTTCCCTCGCGGACATAGCCGTCCTCGTGATCGATATCAGGGAGGGCCTCATGCCCCAGACCATCGAGTCCATCAAGATCCTGAGGCAGTACAAGACCCCCTTCATCATCGCACTCAACAAGGTGGACACCATCCAGGGATGGGTCTGCGAGGAGGGAAGGCCCTTTGTACTCTCGGAGAGGGTACAGCAGGCACACACCCAGGAGGCGTTCAACGAGAAGCTGTACGCCATCATCGGTGACCTCTCCAACGAAGGCATCTACGCCGACAGGTACGACAGGATCGACGATTTCACCAAGACCGTCGCATTGGTCCCCATCTCCGCGAAGGAAGGCGAGGGAATCCCCGACCTCCTGTTGATGCTGATCGGTCTCGCACAGAAGTTCCTCGAGCAGCAGCTCGCTAAGGAGGAGGGCCCCGGAAGGGGAACCATCCTCGAGATCAAGGAGGAGAAGGGACTCGGAAAGACCCTCGACATGATCCTCTACTCCGGAGTACTGAAACAGGGCGACACCGTCGCACTCGGTACCAGGGGCGCGCCCATCGTCACCAAGATCAAGGCCATCCTCAAGCCCAGGCCTTTGGACGAGATCATGGACCCCCGTGACAAGTTCGAGAGGGTCAAGGAGCTCCATGCGGCAGCGGGAGTCAAGATCTCCTGTCAGAACATGGAAGGTGTCATCGCAGGTGCACCTCTCCGTGTGGTCAAGAACGAGAGGGATCCTGCAATCGCGGAGATGACTGAGGAGGCTTCCATCAAGATCGAGCTCCAGGACGACGGAGTCTACATCAAGGCGGATGCCATCGGATCGTTGGAGGCTTTGGCATTCGAGGCCAAGGCCGCAGGTATCCCCATCCGCAGGTACGGAATGGGCGAGATCACCCGCCGTGATATACTCGAGACGGATGCACTCCGCGGAGATCCGCTCAACAAGATCATCCTGGCGTTCAACGTCAAGACCTCCAAGGAGGCCGAGGCCGCACTCGAGGACAGCGGTCTCAGGATATTCTCCAACGATGTCGTCTACCGTCTGATCGAGGAGTACCAGGAATGGTTGGACGAGTCCAAGAGGCAGACCGACACCGACAAGAGGTCCGAGTTCCCCTTCCCTGCCAAGTTCACCATCATGCCCAATTGCGTGTTCCATGCAACCAAGCCCGCGATCGTTGGAATCAGGGTCCTTGCTGGACGTCTCAGACCCGGACTCCGTCTCATCGGTGACGACGGCCGTTCCCTCGGAAGGATCCGCAGTCTCCGTGACGGTGAGGACGTCGTCAAGGAGGCCAAACAGGGTGACGAGGTCGCCTGTGCCATCGACGACATCACCATCGGACGTCAGGCGAAGGAGGAGGACCTGATCTACGTCGACATATTGGAATCGTCCATCAGGGAGTTCCAGAAGTTGGACCTCAACGAGGACGAGAAGATGACCTTGGAGGAGGTCATCGACATCAAGCGTAAGGAAGACAAGTTCTGGGGGATGTAGGTCTTGACCGTAGAGGTCTTCGATCCGCATGACATGTTGAAGGAGACCTCCAACATCATCAACGATGTGGAGGAATCCATCGATGCGGACCTGGACCTCGAAAGGATGGACTTCGATAACATCCTGGTCTGCGGAATGGGAGGTTCCGCCATCGGCGGGGACATAGTCGCGGACTGTCTGCTCACCCATTCCGACAGGACGATCAAGGTCATCCGTTTCCCCGAGTTGCCGAATTGGGCATCCACGAACTCATTGGTCCTCGTGAGCAGCTATTCCGGAAACACCGCGGAGACCCTATCCGTCTACGACCAGGCCGTGGAACGCGGATGCAAGGTCATCGCCATATCATCTGGAGGTAAACTCTTCGAGAAGTCCAAGGCGGACGGGGTGCCGTTCGTGACCGTGAAGTCCGGATTACAGCCGCGTAACGCCGTCGGTAACACGATAGGTTACCTTTTCAACGTGATCGCATCCGTCGGCGGACCGGACATACGCGACGAGGTCAGGGATTCCATCCCCGCACTGAAGAAGTACGTCTCCACCCTCACGCCGATGGACAGCAAACCCCGTGCCATAGCGGGGGAGATCTCAGGTTCCCTGCCGATAATCTACAGTTCCGAATCGTTGGCAGCTATCGCCGGAAGATGGAGGGCACAGTTCAACGAGAACTCCAAGCTCATAGCGTTCGACGGGCACATCCCCGATATGAACCATGGCGATATCACCGGTATCACGGGGAACAACGACATCCGCGTGAAGCCGATCATCCTGGTGGAGGAGGTCCAGACCAAACTCATGAGGAACGTGGTCAACGACACCATCTCCGTACTGAAGGGCCGTGACCTCAAACCGTACGTGATCCGTATACCCGGTAAGACTGTGTTCGAAAGGGAGATGAGGGCGATGATGCTGGGCGATTTCATATCGTTGCATCTTGCGTTCTTCAAGGAGATCGATCCGTCGGACGTGTCGTCGATATCCTTGCTGAAGAAGCTCCTGTCCTGGAAGATGGGCAAGAAGAAAGGTCGCAGGTCACGCAAGTGACCCTTATTAAGAGTATATTTCTATATAATGGATAGAGAGGGAAACCCATGCAGGACGGATGTACAGTCATTCTCCCAACGTACAACGAGGAGGCCAACATCGGCGATATGATCGATACCCTCAGAGGGATGTATCCTGATTTCCACGTGTTGGTGATGGATGACAATTCCAAGGACGGGACTCAGAACGCGGTCACGGAGAGGGCGTCGAAGGACGACCATGTCAGACTGATCGTCCGCGATCCCAACGACAAGGGGTTGTCCGCAAGCATCTTCCAGGGGATACAGGAAACGAGGACCAGGTACTTCATCAACATGGATTCGGATTTCCAGCACCCTCCCTCCGCTCTGAAGGGTATGTACGACCAATTGCTCGACGGCGCACAGCTGTCCATCGGTGTCAGGAAGGACAGGGCCAACCTGTCGTCGTTTGGAAGGTGGGTGGGTTCCTGGGGGGCCCACTATCTCGCAGCGTTCACTCTGAAGATGCATGACAAACAGACCTCATCGGACATCATGAGCGGTCTGTTCGGCGGAGAGACCGAACTGTTCAGGGACGTCATAGAGGAGTACGGTTCCGAATTCCAGATGAAGGGGTTCAAGGCATTGTTCGATCTGATGAAGTACATCCCCAAGGACCTGAGGATAGAGGAGTATCCCTTCGAGTTCGGCGAACGTGCCGGAGGGGAATCCAAGCTCACCGGAGGGATCGTAGTCGCGTTGCTGATGCAGTGCGACGGTTGGGGAAGGTTCTGCGCATCCATCGCCAAGAAGGTTCTGAAGTGAGAACCATCTCATTCTGCCTTCCTCGATGACTTACGTCTTCCGGTCACCATCATGAATGTCGATGGAGGGCAACGACCGCTCCCTTACCTCTGACGGTTTCTCCGCTTCAGATTATCGACTGTAGGACCTTTCGATTCGTTGTATGCAGTTAAGGTAATGTGGATTACCGTAATTGCCGTTACCTTAACGTGTACGAGTCGCCCCTCCACAAGAGGGACCACGTCCCTTTACGGCAATTATCCTCGTATTACCCAGACTCGTCCCCCCACACTCAACTATATAAACTATGGACGATTAGCCACGCTTCACAGGTGTTCAAATGGCAGAATACAAAGCTGTTGTTAATGACAAGAAGACCGGTAAGTCCTACAACATGACCATCACCGGCCACCACGCGAACTCTCTGACTGGCAAGTGCGTCGGAGAGATCATTGACGGAATCTTCGTCGGACTTCCCGGATACAAACTCCAGATCACCGGCGGATCCGACGGAAACGGAACCCCCATGAGGAAGGACCTTCCCGGAAACAGGAGGAGAATGCTCCTCATGTCCGAGGGACTCGGATTCCACGAGAAGTACCCCGGACAGAGGAGAAGGGTCGCAATCCACGGATGCGCAATCTCCGAGAAGATCGTCCAGATCAACATGGCCGTCACCGAGTACGGACCCAAGTCCATCGAAGAGACCATCGCAGAGCCTTCGGAGTAATCCGATGAAAGTACCAAAGCAGCCCGAAGTCAACATCGGGATGATAGGACACGTCGATCACGGTAAGACCACACTCACCAGGGCACTCTCCGGTGAGTGGGCCGACCGTCACTCCGAGGAGGTCAAGAGAGGAATCTCCATCAGACTCGGATACGCCGACGTCGCGTTCTACAAATGTCCCAACTGTGAAGGCGCAGCCGCATACAGTACCAACAAGAAATGTCCTTGTTGCGGTGCGGACACAGAGTTCCTCAGAGCAGTGTCCTTCGTGGACGCTCCCGGTCACGAGACCCTCATGGCCACCATGCTCTCCGGAGCCGCCCTCATGGACGGAGCAATCCTTCTGGTAGCTGCGAACGAGAAGTGCCCTCAGCCTCAGACAAAGGAGCACCTGATGGCACTCTCCATCATCGGTATCGAGAAGATCATCATCGTTCAGAACAAGATCGATATCGTCACCAGGGAGCAGGCGGTCGAGAACTTCAAACAGATCAAGGAGTTCGTCAAAGGCACCATCGCCGAGAACGCACCTATCGTTCCCATCTCCGCCAACAGCGGAGTCAACATCGATATGCTGATCAAGACCATCGAGGAATACATCGTATCATCCGTCAAGAGGGATGTCGACGCACCCGCACTCATGCACGTCGCGAGGTCCTTCGACATCAACTCCCCCGGTACCTCACCCAAGGACCTCAAGGGCGGTGTCCTCGGAGGATCCCTCATCCAGGGAACCCTCAGGGTCGGCGATGAGATCGAGATCGTACCCGGTATCAGGACCGAGGTCGGAGGAAAGACCGTTTGGCAGAGACTCACCACCAAGGTGACGTCCCTCTTCGCAGGAAGCAAATCGGTCAAGTCCATCGGACCCGGAGGACTCATATCCATCGGAACCTCGCTCGACCCCTCCATCACCAAATCGGACGGTCTCACCGGACGTATGGTCGGAATCCCCGGTCAGGTGCCCGAGGTCGCACACGACTTCACCATGAAGACCGTGCTCCTCGACAGGGTCGTCGGATCATCTTCCGATCTCGAGGTCGATGAGATCAAGTCCAACGAGATGTTGATGTTGTCCATCGGTACCGCAACAACCGTCGGTGTCGTCAAGAACGGAAAGGCCGGAAAGATCCAGGTAGCCCTGAAGATCCCGGTCTGTATCGTCAAGGGACAGAGAGTTGCCATCTCCAGAAGGATCTCCAACAAGTGGAGACTCATCGGATACGGTATCATCGAGTGATGCGGAATGCAGACCGTCGTCCTCGACACAAACGCCTTACTAATGCCTTTTGAATTGCGTATCAATCTCGACTACGCAGTCCGTGACCTTCTCGGGGACGTACGTTTCGTCGTCCCCGGACCGCTCATCGGCGAACTGAAGCATCTGAAGCACAAGTACGCCAATGCGGCGCTGGACCTCGCAAGGAGATACACCATCATCAAGACCGAGGCCACAGGGGATGCATCGGTCATAGAGCTCGCACTCCGCGAGAACGCATACGTCCTCACCAACGACAAATTGCTCAGGAGCAAGCTCAGGAAACACGGAGTTCCGTTGAT
>JAFVZR010000048.1 GCA_017508065.1 Candidatus Methanomethylophilaceae archaeon | reverse complement strand
ATGTCCACTATCTCGGGCTCGCGAAGGGGCAGCTTAGTGGCCAGAGCGTCGCTCATGGTGGTTACGTCACCGTTGAGGACCATCTGTCCGAGCCTGGTTTTAGGTACCCAGTCTGCCATTTTACTCAGCCTCCAGCTTTTCTTTGATGGTGTTCACAGCGGCCTCGATGGCCTCGTCGATGTGCTTTCCGAGAATCCTGTCCTCGTCGGGGAGAACATCCTCTCCGTGGGGGATCTCGAGTCCGGCATCGGTCATTCCGGCGACAGTTGCGAAGAGGACTCCGCCGTGCTGCACCTTCTGCATTCCGATGTCGAGGACTGCGTACTCGACGCCTGCCTTGATGGCCTTCTTTCCAGCCATGTATCCGACGAGGTAGGCTGCGGGGATGGAGGAACAGGAGTACTCCCATCCGAGTGCCTTGAGCTCCCTGGTGGATGCGGCTGCAATGATGCTGTCACCCTCCATGCCGAACTCGGCGAACTGGATGGTGACGTTCTTGTTGGACCTCCTGACGACAGCCCTGGCCTCTCTGGAGGCAAGGAGTCTGCGGCGCTGGTAGTAGTCCGTGCGTTTCTCTCTCCTTCTGCGGAAAGCTACTTTGTATCTAGGTCCGGTTGCCATCAGATCTCCTCCTTGAGGTGTCCAGCAGCGATCATGTGCTGCTTCAGGTGCCTGCGGGACTTGAAGAGACCTCCCTTGGCCTTCCTGTAGTAGAGCCTGTAGACTGCGGGGGTGATGGTTCCATCTGCCCTCATTGCCTTGAGCTCAGCACGGATGGGCCTGATGGTGGCCATCCAGCGCTCCTTGTCGCGAACACGGGCATTGGCGGTTCCCTTCCTGGATCCGGGTCCCTTCCTCTTTCCGCTGGCCTTCTGACCTGCGACGTATCTTATCCTAGCCCTGGAAGTTCCGTTCTTGGGCTTGGCCTTGATGAGTCCGGATGCGACAGCGGTGCGGATGTCTGCGCGGGTGATGCACTCGGCGACCTCTTCCAGCTTGTCGGGGTTCATCCAAACCCTGTTCTCGCCGCACTTAAGGACTTCTGCGGCCATTCTCCTCTGGTTCTTCAGATCGGACATGTTCACACCAGCCTGTTGAGGACCCTGATACCGAGCTCGTCGGCCCTGTCCTCGATTGCGAGTCTCTTCTTGGTTCCGACGGTTCCGCCGATACGGACCGCCTGCTTCTTGGGGTCGATGTTCTCGAGTCCCTCGACGTTGTAGACGAGGACCTCCTCGAATCCGGAGGGGTGAAGGTTCCTTGCCTCGACGGGGCCACGGAATCCGATGTCGACCATGGGGCCGCGGTGTTTCTCGTGTCTCCTCATCTTGGAGTGGATTCCCTTGGGCTTCCTCCAGCTCTCACCGAGCTTGGAGTATCTGAACCACTCCTGCCTCTTGAAAGCGGGCCTCCTTCCGGAGATGATTGCCCTCTTTGCAAGTGCATCGGCGGTCTCCTCGCTGAGCTCGGGCTTGGCCTTGACGACATAGACGGCCTGGTTGGCCTCGACGACCTCGGCCTTTGCGGGTGCGTCTGCGACATCTGCTCCTGCGAGCTCTCCCTTCCATCCGGCGACGGTCTTGGGTCCGACTCCGGAAAGGGCCTTGATGATCTCCTTGACCTTTGCGTCGTCGTTGATCGCTTCGGTGAGCTCCGCAACGGACGTAATGCCGATGGATGCGAGCTCCTCGACATTCTGTTCGGACATACCTTTGAGGTCGGTCAATGCTTTGATGCTCATTCTTTCACCTTGTGCGATTTCTTGACGATGTAAATACCGTCCTGGAAGGTCCTCTTGTCGAATCCGAGCCTGGAGGTCGCCCTCTCGATGTTGGCTGCGGTCTGTCCGCAGGCCTCGATGTCGTTGCCCTCCACGGTGACGTCGGCTCCGTTGACTTTGACGGTGCATCCCTTTACGATGTTGGCGTAACGGGTGGCACGTCCTCCCATGTAGTTGTTGATCTCGACGCGGTCACCCTTCACGGCCACTTTCATGGGGAAGTGGTTGAACACGACTTTGAGCTCGTAAACGAAACCCTCGGTCACGCCCTTGATCATGTTGTTCACGTGCGCAACGTAGGTTCCAACCATTGCCTTGTCTTTGATACGGGGGTACTCGCAGCTGACGCTGACGGCATCCTCGTTGACCGCAACGGTTATTCCAGGGTGCGCGAAGTTTCTGCTTAATTCACCCCTAGGTCCATTGACCTTCATGACGGTGCCATCGAGAGTGACGGACACCCCACCGGGGATAGCGATGGTGCTTTCGATTTTCCCTGCTATAGTCATTCTTATTCCTCAATATACATAGGCGAGCAGTTTGCCGCCGATTCCGAGCTCTTTGGCACGGTCCTGGGTGATGACACCCGCGGTGGTGGTCATGATCAGGAGTCCGAAGTCCTGGGCGGGGAGGAACCTCGCCTCGTACTTCTCGACATCCGCGACCTTGACGGAGTACCTGGGCTTGATAACACCGCAGTCGTTGATGGCTCCGTCGAGCATGACGCGGAATTTTCCTGCTTTTCCGTCCTCGATGTACTCGAACTGGGTGATGTATCCGCGGTCCTGCATAACTTTCAGCACACGGCCGATGAGTTTGGAGGAGGGCTGGATGACACACTCGCTCTTTCCGTTGAGGGCAGCGTTCTTGATGACGCACATTGCGTCGTTGAGTGGATCGCTCTGCATTTATGTCACCTCACGAATACTTCTTGAATCCGAGCTCGGGAGCCATGTCCCTGAAGCACTGGCGGCACAGGTGCATCCCGTACCTCCTTATGATACCTCTCTTGCGTCCGCAGCGGGTACAGCCGACGGACCTTCCGAACTGCTTCTTGGGTTTCACTGGATCACCTCAACCTCGAAATTGTCTTTCATGTACTGGATGGCCTCCTCACGGTCGACACGGTGGCTCTTGGGGATCCTCCTCTTGAGGAGCGCCCTCTGGGTGACCCTGTTTCCGGCCCTCCTGAGAACCACGTTGATGTCCATTCCGAAGATACCGATCTCGGGATCGTATTTCATTCCCTCGAAGTCGGTGTAGTCGGAGATACCGAAGGACATGTTTCCTTCCTTGTCGAAGGAATACTCGGGAACACGCATCTCCCTGATGACGAGGGCCTTCCTGATGAAGTCCTCTGCGGCCTCTCCCCTGAGGGTGACCTTGCATCCGAGGGGCATTCCGACACGGATTCCGAGATCCCTGTTGACGGTCTTGGAGATGGTCTCGACAGGGGTCTGTCCGGTAACCATCTCAAGGACCTTCTCCGCCTTGACGAGTCTCTCTCCGGCCTCGCCGACTCCGATGTTGACGACGACCTTCTCCACGTGGAGGTTCCTCATTGCGTTCATTCGGAGGCCTCCGGGAGTTTGACTGCGGAGGAGGCTGCTCCGATGACGAAGCAGTTCCTGGTCACAGTCTCGGTACCGTCGGTGAAGAGGGCGATGTTGGATCCGGTCCTGCGGACGACCTCGACCTCTTTGACGGTCTTGACGTCTCCACTGTGGGAACCCTCTTTGATGAGGACGGTGGATCCTGCCGCGAAGGGGTAGCAGTCCAGAATCTGCTGGCCGTCGAAGGAGACCTTCAAGGTGTCGCCGCACTTGTAGTCGTTGGCACCGATGACGATGTTCCTTCCGCCGCTGAGGTTCAGCTGGACTTTTCCGCCCTTGACGATGGTCTTGTTCTCAATCTTGCACAGCTTCCAGGATGCCTCTGCCTCGTCGATTGCGACAAGGGCGAGTTTTCCCTTGTCGGAGATGAGGATACGGTAGTTGAGGTTCATCTTGGGGATGCTGATGACGTCCATGAATCCGATGGGTGCCTTGGGGTTCTTGACGGGCTTTCCGTCGACGAGGACCTCGCGGTTTCCAATGATTCTCTTAGCCTCCCTAGCGGTGTCACAGATCCCGATCATGTCCCTGAGGACGGTGACCGCGGACATGGAATCCTCGAGGGAGTGTGCTCCAGCGGACTGCTTGGTGACCCAAATGCTGACCTTCCTCTTGAGAGGCCAGGTCCTGGGCGCTGCAAGTCTCTTCATGTGATCGCTCATTCTTAAGCCTCCTTCTTCTTGGACAGGGAATCCATCCTCCAGGGATCCTCGGTGTTCAGCTTGACGATGACGAGGTTGGAGGCGTGGATGGGACGCTCGGTGGCAGTTCCGTCCGCCTGTTTGATCGTGATTCCCTCGATGGAGACACGACCGGTCTTGGTGTTGACGTCGAGGACTTTTCCCTCGATGTTCCTGATGTCGCTGTTTCCGCGGACGACGATGACGGTGTCTCCGACGCAGACCCTAGCGGTGCGGGATCCGTATTTCTCACGGAGCTCGTTGCTGAGGTGTGCGGAGAGCATCTTCCTCTTGACGTGTGCGGATGCGTTCGCCTGGTTCTTTCTCTGGACCCTTGCTTTGCTGCTAACCATACCTGTTCACCTCAGATGATAGTGTTGGCGGTCGCAGAGACACGGGGCCACCTCTCGGCGGCTTCCCTTGCGACGGGGCCTTTGATGTCGGTTCCCTTGGTCTCTCCAGTCTCGGTGGTGATGACCGCGGCGTTGTCCTCGAAGAAGACCATGGTTCCGTCGGGCCTCCTCATGGGGCGCCTCTGACGAACGATGACCGCGAACACGATCTGCCTCCTCATCTGAGGAGTTCCCTTCTTGACTGAAGCGATGACGATGTCCCCAACTCCTGCGGAGGGGACACGCCTTGCGACTCCGTGGTATCCGGGCACGGTGATGATCTCGATCACCTTTGCACCGGTGTTGTCGATGACATCGAGACGGGAACCGTTCTGAAGTCCCCTGGTCTGATTTCCAGAAATTCCCTTCATGTGAAATCACTCCTTCTTCTCGATGACGACGAAAGAGACGGTCTTGGAGATGGGCCTGCACTCTGCGATCCTGACCCTGTCTCCGACCTTGAGGCCGAGGCATGCGGGGGCGTGTGCGGAGTACCTGCTGCTCCTCTTCTCGTATCTCTCGTATTTCTGCACGTATCTCATGTAGTAGCGCTCGACGACGACCGTCTTGTTCATCTTGACGGTGGCAACCACTCCATCGATAGTCTGTCCCCTGACCGAAAGGCTGCCGTGGAACGGGCAGTTGGGGTCATTGCACTCCAGGGTGGGAGGGACGACGTCGATTCCGATGTCTCTAATTTCTGCTGTCATTATTTCACCTAACCTTCTTGATTCTGTCCTCTGGTCGGTGCAGTATCTCTGATCCGATGATGTCGATGTTTCTGCCTTCATATGCGAACCTGAACACATTGCCTGGTTTGGGTACCATTCTCTCAATTCCGGCCGATTCGATGGTGAACGTGCGTTTCGTTTCGTCGACCACCCTACCGGAAATCCCCGAGTATGGCGCAGACAGCACTTCCACATCCAATCCAATGAGTTCAGTTCTGATGAAGATAGACTCTTTCATCTTACCTCTGTGCGGAATCCCATTTCCTCCAGGACGGCCTTCACCTTCTTCTTGTGGTCGCCCTGAAGTTCGATGCGTCCATCCTTGCATGTTCCGCCGGCGGCGCATCTGTTTTTCAGCTGCTTGGCGAGATCGTTGACATCGATGTCGTTGACATCGATGCCGTCGATCACGGTAACGGTTTTACCGTACCTGCGGCTGTCGATCGAAATCCTAACGGTCTGCTGCTCACGTGCGATCTCCTCGCACATGCACAGCTCCTTCGGCAATCCACATACCGGGCAGATCTCAGCCATCAGATCTCTTCCTCCTCCTTCTGGACGGTCAGGATGCGCGCGATGTTCAGCCTGAGGGCGCGGATTGCGCCGGGGCTGGAGGGTGCTCCTCCCATGGCGGAGACTCCCCTCTCGTGCATCAGTTCGTCGCGGAGCTCCTTAAGCTTCTGGTTGCGCTCCTCGGCGGACATGTTCCTGATGTCGGCGGTCTTGAGTGCTGCCATCACTGTCCCTCCTCAACGGGCTCCTCATCGACGGGTGCGGCGGGTGCTACGAACAGGTCGGGGAGAATGGCGGCGGCCTCGGTCTTGTTGCAGACGGAGATGTCTGCGGGGAGCTTGGCGTTCTCGTCCATGATTTCGACGGTGACTCCGATGACTCCCATCTTGAGCTTTGCAACGGCGTATCCACGGGTGATGAAGTTCGCCTTGGGCTCACCACAGAACTTGATGTAACCCTCCTTGAACTTCTCGGTCCTGTGCCTCTGTCCGGTCAGCTTTCCTGCCACGATGATGTGGCATCCGCGGGCACCGGCGTCCATGATCCTGCGAACGGTGGAGTGTCCGGCTCTGCGGAAGTGCCAGCCCCTCTCGAGGGAGAAGGCGAGCTTCTCGGCCATGATCTGTGCGTTGAGGTTGGCGTTCTTGACTTCCTGAACCTCGATCTGAGGGTTCTCGAAGCCGAAACGGTCCTCGATGACGGTGGTCAGGTTCTTGATGGTCTGTCCACGCCTTCCGATAACGAGTCCGGGCCTCTCGGTGATGAGCAGGACGCGGGTTCCCATAGGGGTCCTCTGGACCTCGAGACCTCCGAATCCCGCACGGCTGACCTCCTTCATGAGGTACTCTTTGAGAAGGACCCTGCGAACGTTCTCGGCAACGAATTTTCTCTCTGATGCCATATCATTCAACCTCCTCGATGATGACCTCGAGGTTCACAGTCTCCTGGTTCCAAGGGGTCGCGCGGCCGTGTGCCCTGGGCATGTGGCCGGGGATGGTCTGTCCCCTGGAGACGGTTATGGTGGCGATAGCCATGTTGGAAACGTCGAGTCCCTTGTACTCTGCGTTGGAAGCGGCGCTGTTGAGGACTCCGAGGATGGCCTTTGCGGCCTTGACGGGGTACCTTCCGGGTCCGACTCCGGGCTTGTGGGAGACACGCTTGTTGTATCTCTTGAGGGGGACGGGCCTCTCCTTTGCGATGACTTCCTCGAGTGCCTTCTGGGCGGTCTCGACTTTCATTCCGCGAATCATTCCGGCGACCTCGCGGGCGAGCTTGGGGGAGACGGGCATCTCCTTTCCAAGGGCCTTTGCGGAGGTGTCGGGGTCAGCAACTGCAGTATATCCTGAAACCATGTCTTACACCTCACTTGAGCGGCATGAACTTCGAGGATCTGGTTGCACCGACTCCGGGTCCGGAGTGAGCGGGAGCCTTCCTGGTGAGAGCGAACTCTCCGAGGAAACAACCAATCATCTCGGGCTTGATCTGAACTTCTTTGAACTCGCGACCGTTGTAGATGGCCACGGTCTTTCCCACGAACTGGGGAATGATCGGGATGTCTCTGCGGTGGGTCCTGACGACCTCATCGGGCTCGGCGGCCTTGAGCTTGTCGAACAGCAGCTGCTGCTCGTAGTTGAGGCCGCGGAGGTAGGTCCTTCTTGCCCTGGAGGGCAGGAGGCCAAGAATCTCGTCGAAAGGCATGGCAAGGAGTTCCTCCATAGTGAATCCACGGAAGAGGAACTCTTTCTTCCTCCTCGCCTGGATTGCCGATGCCTTCTTCCTGGACTTCCTCCTCGAGGCTTTTGCCGATCCTGCAATAATCTTCTTTGCCATTGCAATCACTTCTTAACTTTCTTCTTAGGAGGCAGGAATCCTACCTTCTGACCGGGCGATGCGGTCCTCTTCTGACAGT
>JAFVZR010000047.1 GCA_017508065.1 Candidatus Methanomethylophilaceae archaeon | reverse complement strand
GCGTTGAACCCTGCGTTCGACATGACTCCCGCAAGATACGTCACAGGATTCATCACCGAGAAGGGAATCCTAAGGCCGGACGAGATCGCGAAGGTGAAAGAATGAATGAGGACTATGCAAGAAAACAATTGGTGAAGATCTGCGCATTGCTCTATGATAGGGAACTGACAGTCTCTGCAGGAGGCAACATGAGCGTCAGACTCAACGAGGACGAGATCCTCATCACACCCAGCGGAAAGAACAAGGGATTCCTCACGGAGGACGACTTCCTCGTATTGGACATGGAGGGCAAGGTCCTCGGAGGCATGGGCGAACCATCCATCGAAGCGGGCATGCATCTCGCACTGTACAAAGCGAATCCCGACACGAAGGCTATCATCCACTGTCACCCTCTGAACTGTATCGCACTGACCATGAAGAAGAGGATCAGGACGGATCTCACCCCAGAGGGCGTACTCCTTCTCGGCGATGTGCCAACCATAGGTTACTTCACGCCTGGTTCGAAAGAACTCGCGAACGCGGTCGCATCCAAGGCATCGTCCAAGGCGATCCTCATGGAGAGACATGGAGCGGTCACACAAGGAAAGGACCTCATCGACGCCTACAACAGGATGGAGGAACTCGAATTCCAAGCCAAACTGCAGATGCTCGTCGGAAGATGCCGTAGCCTCCCAAGGGATGAGGTCACCAAGCTGATGGAGATGTGATTTGGATGGCAGTTCTAGTCACCAAATGGTTCGGAACGTTCCTCTGTGAAGAGAACAGGATCGTCAAGAAGATTCTCTTCCCTAAGGATGCGGACATCATCGCCGACAAGCTCGCAGTTATGCAGAGGGGCGGCACCATTCCTGAGGAATCGGAAGTGTCCGAAGGGACCCAGAAGCTAATGGTCTCCGACAGGAGACAGTCATTGATCGGAAAGCCCACTCTCTTCGATTCGAGTTTCATCAAGGCAGAGAACTTCGGTTACGATTCAGAGCTGATGCACGATGCCATGATCAGACTCGGAAAACTGAGGACATCAGAACCGATATCCCGTGACAGATCGGCCGTACAGGCGGTAAGATCGTTGGACGACCTGATCGAGACCTGTAACCTCATGAACGAGAGGTTGCATGAGTGGTACGGTCTGCACTTCCCCGAACTCGCGGACTATGCACAGGACAGGAAGTATGCCGAACTCATCGCGAGGTTCGGCGAGAGGGACGCGATCATCGAGGAATTGGGAATAGAGATCGGATCCATAGGATCAGAACTGGAGGATGAGGATATGAGGTCGATCATGGACCTTGCCGACCAGCTCTGTATGATCTACGACAGCAGGGAAAGGACCGAGGAATACATCTCCGAGATCATAAGTTCCAGCTGTCCGAACATGTGTGCATTGATCGGCGGACCTCTGACCGCAAGGTTGATCTCCCTCTCGGGCGGATTGGAGAGATTGGCATCCCTGCCTTCCTCCACCGTACAGCTCCTCGGTGCTGAGAAGGCCATGTTCAGACATCTCAAGTCCGGAAAGAAGCCTCCAAAGCACGGAATCATCTATCAGCACCCCGAGGTCCACCGTGCCCCATATTGGCAGCGCGGAAACATCGCCAGAGCGCTTGCATGTAAGATCTCCATCGCCGCCAAAGTGGATCAGTATCACGGAGAATTCATCGGTGACCAACTGGTACAGCAATTCGCTGCAAGGGTCGAGGACGTTAAACGCAAGTACCCCGATCCTCCGAAGAAACCCCAGAAACCGAAGAACTCCAACAGGAGAGGCAACCGCAACAGAGGAAAAGGTCGCGGAAAGCCCGATTCCAGATGATTCGTCTGGCTCTTTATTCCGTGCCGGAGTGTGACATGTCCCGGCACGGGCAAAGAGTAAAACATATCCGACAGTTCTGGAACAATACACTTCTGAGTACTGATGTCGACAATGGTGTCCCAAATCGATTCGGAACATCCCCTATCTTTTGACTATACCTTTATTAATCTTGAAAGGGATAAAGGGCCTACAAGATGCATGTCGGTTGACTGGAAATGACCGTTCTACGGGAAATCATCGACCAAATCATGCAAAAGAATCAAAGGAGAATGAAATATGGCAGATTGGGAGATGAAAGAGATCAGGGAG
>JAFVZR010000046.1 GCA_017508065.1 Candidatus Methanomethylophilaceae archaeon | reverse complement strand
GCTGCTCCTTCTTCTGAAGCTGTTTCTGTTCCCGGACATGATCAAGGAGGACCTCGGGAATCCCATCCTTGCAAGCGTATCCGGTACCTTCCCCATGGCACTGATGCTCCTCAGTACGTATGTCACCGTACTGTACGAATTCGCACTGGCACTATGGGCGTTCGCCATATTGTTGCACATCGCGTTGATGGTGTACTTCACCAAAACGTTCATCATAAAACCCGATCTTCAAAAGGTGTTCGCCAGCTACTTCATCGTGTACGTCGGTATCGTAGTGGCAGCGGTCACCTGTCCCGTGTACGATATGCTCCTTCTCGGTGAGATCATATTCTGGTTCGGATTCGTTGCATTGATACCGTTGTTCGTGTTAATCACATACCGTTACATCAGGTTCAGGAAATTCCCGGAACCCACCTTTCCGCTGTTATGCATCTACTGCGCACCCGTCAGCCTCTGCATCGCAGGATATATGAGGTCCATGACCCAGATATCCGAACCGTTCGTCTTCTCGCTGTATGCCGTATCGGTGATACTGTACCTGTTCGGACTATTCGTCGTGATGAGGACACTTACCCTGAGGTTCTACCCAAGCTACGCCGCACTGACCTTCCCCATGGTCATCTGTGCGACCGCTACCAACATGGTGTCGAAGATAATCGATAACGGGATGATGGACACGCTGGCTCTTATCGAGACCGTTATCGCCACGGTGATTGTCGCTTACGTATTGATCAGATATGTCATGGCAATAGCCAGACCTGTAGGATCATGATCACAGGTCGACCAGGGAATGTATCCTGTCGACCTCCCCGCCTACAACGGACTCGTCGAACTCCAACGCTATACAATCCGTAGGACACGTCTCCACGCAACGTCCGCAACCCCTGCACATACCCAGATCTATGGAACACTTCCCGTTATCAATAGTTACGGCCTTGGTGAAACAGATGTCATGACATGACCCGCAACCTATGCACCTGTCCGTATCCACCGATACGGAGACACCGTCCAATCTCTTGAACACGCCTCCGATCTCGTCGGAGATGTTACGTGTCATGTTCCAGAGACAGCAGCACGGACAGCAGTTGCAGATGGTCATCAGATCCCTCTTGTGACCTGTGTTCAACCATATGGAATCCAACTTGTTACAACCGATGATGTGCACAAGACCCAGATCCGTACATTCGTCGATATACCTCTTGGCCTCCTCCCTGGTGGCGATGTGTCCGAAATCCTCCGGGATCCTATGAACGCCCTTACCGAGGAACACACATCCCCTGTCGCGAGGGAAATCGTCGCATTCGTTGGACTTCCTGCACAGACAGAAGTTCATGATGAAGATGTCGGAACTGCGGTCGATGATGTCCTTGACGATATCGCTGGGAAGCACCGTACTCTCCCCACCGTCCTCGAAATCCATGTCCATTTCGATACGTCTGGCTCTTACCACATCATCCTTAGGTAGCACGACCATGTCGTCCCCGTCGAACAGTGTCTTCGTCACCACCCTGTTGAACAGTTTGGACCTCTTGGTGAACGCTGCGAGTCCGAAACGTGACCAGAACACCTTGCTGAGACCCTTCACAGATATGTACGGTATCAACGGAATGATGATCACCTCGGTCCAACGAAACCGGAACGGACCCTCTTGAGACCGTTCGAATCCGTTCTCTTCCTGAAAACCGGGACGTCATCGTATCTCTTCCCGATCTCCGCATCCGTGTAGACGCATTCGATCCTGGTATCGGAGAATGCCGAACCGCCCACCTCGCATACGGACTCCGGCAACACCGCACCTTCGAACATATCGGAAGGGCAATCGTCACCTATGACGAGACTCAGGTTCTTGCAGCCCATGAACGCGAAATCCCCTATGGTCTCCACGTTCGGCCCCAGTTTGACGAACATCAGATCGAGACAGTCGTTGAACATCCCGGATGGGATGTCCACCATCCCCTTCGGGAGATACACCTCCCTCAACCCCGTACATCCGGCGAAATGGTATCCGCCCACATACTCCAGGTGCGACGGAATCTCGAACGCGGGATCCAGATCCGCACCGGCGAACGCGTGGGACATCAGATAGAACATGGTGCTTGGATACTTAACCGAAGCAACCTTGCCCGCATCCACGAATGCCATACCGAATATCGCTACGACGGTGTAATCGTCACCGTTGAACCTCACCTTTGCAGGTATATCGACCACACCGGAGGTCGGTCGTTGCTCCGCTCAGCGCCACCTCCCTGTCCTCAACGGACAGGACATAATACCTCATCTGACGGTAAACGAACTCGGTACCGACATCCACCATATCACCGTATCCACCCCGGAGGATATAAGTTGCGACACGACAACCTATATCAGATAAAAACGCAGTCATGAGAGAGGTAATCCAATGGATAACGTGAAGGTCGCCAACCGCTCCATGTTCGTTCTGTCCGTGATATTGACGGGTGCAATAGCGGGAGCGTTCGTATGGTTCCTCCTGTTCGTCATGGAGCTTGGACTGAGCTTCATATGGGATCGCGTACCATTGGTCCTGGGTCAATTGTATCCCGTGATCATGTGCACCATAGGAGGAGTCGTCATCGGCCTCTTCGCAAGGCGTTACGGCCAATATCCGGAGAAACTGATGGATGTCATGGGCAAGGTCAGATCCGACGGAAGGTACGACTACGGTGACCTCGGAGCCATGTCCGTGGCTGCTTTGTTGCCCTTGGTGTTCGGAGGGTCCGTGGGCCCCGAAGCGGGACTGGTCGGTGCCATAGCCGCCATATGCACATGGGTCGGGGACCGTATGAGATGTTTCGGTAACGATTTCCAGGAATTGACCAAGGTAGGTACGTATGCGACCATGTCTGCCATATTCACCGCACCATTGTACGGATTCGCCGATGCCATCACAGGCGAGATGGTGGAAGGGTACGACACCCCGAAGGTCGGCAGATGGATGAAGATACTCATCTACGCATTGGCGATACTTGGTGCGGTGGGCACGTACCTGCTGTTGTCCCACCTCATCGGCGGCGGGATGCATATGCCACAGTTCGACGATATCGGATACGGAACGGACGAATTCCTTTGGCTGATTCCGATGGCATTGATCGGTGGTGTATGCGGAGGACTGTACTGCATACTCGACATCCGTTTCGAACACATCGGGAAGAGGTTCGAGAGCAAACCCGTAGCGAGGGCCACATTCGCGGGACTGCTGTTGGGACTCTGTGGTATGGTGTTACCCTTCACCATGTTCGCCGGCGAATCACAGGCGGTGGAACTTCAGGAGACGTGGGTCACCATGACCGCCGCCGCATTGATCTGTACAGGTCTGGTGAAGATAGTCATCACCGCGTTGTGCGTCAACATGGGATGGCGCGGAGGACACTTCTTCCCCGTCATATTCTCCGGAATAACGATCGGATACGGCATGTCCATACTGATCGGTATCGACCCCATATTCTGCGTCTGTGCAGTCACGGCCGCATTGGTCGGCGGAACACTAAGGAAGCCTGTGTTGACTGTCCTTCTGCTGTTCCTGTGCTTCCCTATACATAGTGTCGCTGTATTGTTGATCGCGGCCGTGATCGGTGCCAAGATACCTCTGCCTAAGAAGTTGATGGGTGATTCTGCAGGACACTGATCAAAATACTCTTCACAGCAATGCTATGTTCAAAGTGTTGGTGACCCGCGTATCATGGATCCTTCTGAGTATCGATTTAAGACTTTCTAAAAGTTAGGAATATAATCCTAACTTTTCTTTATGTATATATACTAATAAGAATATATTCCTAACAATGGTCGAGTTCATCCCACGCCCTCACTACCTGGAGACCCTCAGAGAATTCCGTGACAAACCCTTCATCAAAGTCATCACGGGAATGAGACGTTGCGGAAAATCCACATTGATGATGATGTTCCGTCAGGAGATCATTGAATCCGGTATTCCAGAAAACGATGTACTCTATATCAATCTGGGAAATGAACTCGAGTGTACCATCTCCACATACAGGGAACTTATCGATCACGTAAGGTCCACACTCGGTACAGATGGGAGAAAATACCTCTTTCTGGATGAGATCCAAAACGTACAGGAGTGGGAAAGAGCGATCGAAACGTTCCACATCTCGGGATTGGACATATATCTTACAGGGTCCAACTCCAGGATGCTGTCCTCCGAGATCTCCACAAAACTTTCCGGGAGATTCGTATGCATGGATGTCCTACCACTATCATTCTCCGAATTCCTCGTCTTCAGGGAGAGATATGGCAATGAGGGATCATTGGAGGACAAGTTCTCCGAATACCTCCACGATGGAGGACTTCCGGCGACCGCCCTCATGTCAGGGATGCGTGACGATCTGATCTCCATGACCATTTCCGGCACCTATGATACGGTAATCGTCAAGGATGTGATGGAAAGGAACAATGTGCGTAATCCCGCAGTCATAAGCAATCTGTTCCGTTTCCTCATGAAGAACATCGGTGACAGGACCTCCGTCAAGAACGCTTCAGGATACATGGTCAGTAAAGGCATCAAGGTATCGACGGACACTGTGGACAGTTACATCAAACACATCGAAGATGCGAAACTGATCTACCGTGCAAGAAGGATGGATAGTAAGACCAAAGAATATCTCCAGACCTCCGATAAGTTCTATGCTACAGACATCGGTATGAGGAACGTTTCCGTAGGATATACGGACAGGGACCTCGACGGCATATTGGAGAACCTGGTGTTCATGGAACTGATGTTCAGATTCGGAAATGCATCCGTGATGTCCGTCGATGGGAAGGAGATCGATTTCGTATCGTTCGATGGAAAGGGAGAACCCAGATACTTCCAGGTCTCCTTGGACATCCTGAATTCGGAAACTATGAAGAGGGAGATCACACCTCTGAAGGATATTCCGGACAACTATCCGAAATACATAATCACCATGGACCGGTACCCATACGACAATGTGGACGGGATCAAGATCGTCAACATCATGGACTTCCTTGTCAACTAAGGGCAGAGAGATACAGGCCATACGGATGGTCTCATCTCAAAACATCCGTACACATCGATCGGCAAACCTTTGTAAATGCATATGTCGACCGTCCTGCTGCTGTTCCTGTGCTTCCCCTTGCACAGTGTCGTCGTGTTACTTATCGCGGCCGTGATCGGTGCCAGGATGCCTTTGCCTAAGAGGTTGATGGGATCCTTCCAATGACGATCACAGGAATGCGACCATCTGGTTCATCCCATCCTCACCATCCTCACGGAACAATCTGAAGTTGTGTTGCATATAATACGGCACCATTGAATCCTCACAATCCAAACGGACCAGATTACATCCAATGCTACTCTTACATGCCCTCAATTTTGATGTTGCATACTCCAACAACTCCGAACCATCCCCTTGGGAGAATCCTTGCTGCGAGCGATCTGTCCCAACAGATAGGCCTGCGCCACCCCTGTCCGAGATTCGATGTTCATCAGCCTTAGACACTTGTTACTGAGAAGATTCTCAGCTGGAACCCTCATACACTTCATCCCCAAGGTGACAAAACCTAACAACCTCATATCATCAGATAATGCCAGAAATATCCGAGAGAGATCCCTCTTTTCCATGGCGATGGCATTCCTCTTCAAGAAATCGTCAGTAGAGGATTTGATATATGGTTCGAAGGAATCCAGCATCCTCTGTGT
>JAFVZR010000045.1 GCA_017508065.1 Candidatus Methanomethylophilaceae archaeon | reverse complement strand
CGATGCATGACCTGACACTGATGTCCCTGATGCGGTTGGAGTCCATGGTTAAAGAGGAACGAGAGTGGTATTTGATACTGTTGTGATTCCGGATGATCGGCGACATGAACGCATGGAGACATCCTCGTCACAGTGAATCTTTTCGAATGCATGGATGTATGGGCGAACAATTTCCAACAGATTCCGATTGTTTAGCAATTCGATCCCGAAATCGCATAGTTGATATGGCCATTAACACTACCTGGCAATGGACATGTCACCCCGCGGTCAAAGAAGGAAGGTAGCGTTGATCTACGATTTCGACAGGACACTCTCCGTCGAGGATGTGCAGAACTACGCCTTCTTCCCGATGTTGGGCATGTCACCCAAAGAGTTCTGGGGACTGACGGACGAGTACATGGAAGAGCATTGGGTCGACGACATCGTGGCGTACCTGCACCTGATGATATCCGAGTCCGGATCGAGAGGGATGCCTCTGACCCGTGATCTTCTGAACGATATGGGCAAGGACGTGGAGTTCCACCCCGGTGTGAAGGGATGGTTCTCCCTGATGAATGGATTCTGCAACGATATCGAGGCGGATGTGGAACACTATGTGATCTCCTCGGGTGTGAGGGAGACGATCATGGGAACGTCGATCTCGAATGAGTTCACGGACGTGTTCGCATGCGAGTACCTGTGCGACAAGGACGGTGTCGCCATCGGTCCCAAGACGATAGTCAACCGTATGGGGAAGGCCGAGAAGGTGTTAGGGATCGGAGAACACATCCCGTTCGAGAACATTATCTACATAGGTGACGGGGAGACGGACATCCCCTGTATGGACATGGTGCGTTCGAAGGGCGGACATTCCATAGCCGTGTATTCGAACGATGTCACTAAAGGACAATGCGAATGGATGCTGCGGGAAGGTCATGTCGACTTCATTGCACCTGCGGACTACCGTGAGGGGAAGGAACTGTACTCCATCGTGTCGGAGATATTGCTCAATAGTATCCGATGACTTCCTCCCCGATCCTTTTAAGGACATCATGTCCGATTTCAGACATATATGTATAATAGATACGGTTCAGACGCGGATAAAGGTCCATCGCCCTTTTGGTACGATCGAACGCTTGGGTATGGAACGTTTGCCCATCAGATACGGGACAATCTACAACAACACATCGCGTTCATTTGGAAATGGATCAGATACATCGATTGTCAGGATCTCCCGACCCTTGGCAATGATGGATGTGTACCCCCGAGGGCATTGGATCAGGCGATGTGCCCCAACAGGATGTCCACATCGATGGGAGCACCGTTGTCGTACGCCTTGCCCAAGGACACGATCAGTTTCCTCAACGTTCCGGCGATGACGTCATCGGGACTTCCCTTGGATTGGTGGTATTTCAAAAGATACCTGTATGCCCCGACGGCTATGAACGGATGGTCGATACGTTCCTCCCGAGGGAGGGATTCGAAGTCATCGGCGATCATCTCGATCCATCCGATGTGACCTTCCTCGGAATAGTGGAAGTCCTTGTCCAATCCGTAGTCCGCTATCTCCTTGCACAGCATGATACCGTACATCAATGCAACCGGAAGATCGTCCCTGTTCTCCATGGCGATGCGGCAGATATCCCTGATCACATCCATCAGATCGATGTCCATTATGTGGTCGAATCCCAACACATGTTCGCACACGAATTCGAGATCGTCGATACCATTGGATTCGAGATGTTCCAACAGTGCGGTCATCTCCTTAAGATACGGTACGACACGGTCCTTCGGGTCTTTACCGAACACGATCAGTTCGCGTGCGTAGTCCTCGCATGCCTTGGAGTAGGATACGATATCCTTGGGATCGGTAGAATCCATGATCCCCTCGTACCCCTGCAGGCGTAGCGATGGATCGTACACGGAACCGTCGATGGTCAGGACCCTTTTTCCGTCGGAGACCATGGAGACGATGTCCGACCTACCGCAATCGGAACAGTCGATGACTGCATCCAACCTGTCATCGCGATAGTCCAGGATCTCCAGATCCGATAGCTTACCGCACTTGGGACAGGTATGGTGACGTCTGCGGATGGCTCTGTCCAGATGGATGTCGAGGTCCGTCAGGGACTCGATCGGTTGGGTCGGGGGTTCGGACATGTGTATGGGTATGGAATACTGGAATATTAGGTTGTCAGGGTTTTCAGGATGCGATGGTGTCCCCATGTATCGAACGAAGGACACCATCACCTGATGTACGGGTTCAGAATATCGGATACCCTCTCAACTTCAATGCCGACCTCTGCAGAGCACTTCCGAACTTCGCGTGCAATGCGATCAGGTCGACCACATAGTTCGTCTCCGACAATGTAGCCATGTGTGCAAGGTCGAAGAACTCCAGATAGTCCAATGCGAGTTTCATCTTGGGGACGTCGTTGCCCGCATATCCGTTATAGAAGTATGCGAGAGGCAACCACACCTCTATACCGCTGAGGTCGGACAGGCTTTCCAGACATTCGATGGCGACCTCCGAATGATGCAGGATCTCCTTCGCGACCTTGGGATCCAGATAATCGAGCGGAAGACTGGGCTCATCGCCCTTCGCACCCCTGAACAGTGCGTCCGCATAAACGACCGATGCGACACCCTTGTAGAACGGATCGTCGTCCCATACGGAACAGTCCGCCATCGCCTTCTTGTGTGCGGTCTTCTGTGTCGCGAGCAAGTGCATGTATGCCATAAGATGGTCGTACATGGCGGTACGGTCGATGGGCGCACCCATGGCACGTGCGTTCTTCGCAGCATCAATTAGAGATTTGGCCACAGCGTTCAGGACCCTGTCGGAACTGCCCCTACGCTGATGGAACTTCATAAGGTACTTGTACACGTTGACGGCAACGAACGGATGACCCATACGTTCCTCCTTCGGAAGCTTCTCGAAATCCTCCGCGATCCACTCCACAGATTCGATATGGTCCTTGTCGGAATCGTAGAACATGTTGTCGAACGCGTAGTCCAAGATCTCTTTCTCCAACTCGATCGCGAGCCATAGGCCCTCGGGGATGTCATCCTTATTCATCATGGCGATGTGGTAGATCTCCCTCATCACCACCAACAGGTCGTACTTCGCGATGGAATTGCATTCGAAGGTGCGTTCGCATATGAATTCCAGATCTTTGGTACCTCTGGTCTTGAGATGTTCGAGGAAAGCGGACATCTCTTTCAGATATGGATGGAAACAACTGTCACGATGGTTATCGTTCCGGACCATCAACGTGTTCGCATGATCCTCGCATACCTTGGAATAGAAGAATATGTCCTTCGGATCCGCACCATCCATGATGTCCTTCGTTTCATTGTAAAAATTGTCCCGATCGTAAACGAAGTCGGTACCGGCGATCCTCCATACCTCCGTACCGCGGGACAGGTTCCTCTCGATACGCGATTCGCCACAGGTTTCACATTCGATGACGATGTCGCAGAGCTCCACCCTCTTCGTCGGAACGTATTGGTACCTGGCAGGGGAGAGGGCCCTGCAGTTGGGACAATGGAAGCTGTGGACCCTGAAGACCCTGTCTAGTTGTTTGTTGGGATCTGGCAATGATTTGAGGATCTGCTCGATGGTTCTGGGCATATCATATGTCACATCCTTGGAACGGATATAGTTTCCATCAAGCGAACCTATCGGACAGGAAGGACAGTGCCTCTTCGGGATCGTCACTGTTGTCCAAACAGCTCAGGGCATGGTCCACGAGATTGGGATTGTACGATCTGACGATCAGGGACTCCTTTTCGAATACCTCACGCAACGCCCCTAGGATCGTGGCGATACCGAACGTGTCGTTCATGGCGGATGCGCGTTCATATATGGGCATGATCTCCTTCTCCAACCGTTCCATCATCCTGTCACCGGCGAGATCGTCCGGGTCGATGTATCCGTGACGGGTACAATTGCCGTCACATAGGTCCAGATAATCCTCGTACGATACGTCGACGATGTCCGATATGATGTACACGAGATCGTCGTGGTCGATGTCGCTGTTCTCCTGGGCTATAGATATGACAAGGTCGGAGAATCTCTTCTCTCCGATGATGCCCCTCATATCGTCGATTAGGTCGAGGAGCATGTTCTCATCGAACGTCTCGAATATGCCATCGATGTCGAATCCGTTGTCCATAGGATGTGTATCGTGTAGTACACGATAATACCCTTCCCCTGTCGGATGTCAGGGATCGTTCCTTCCCCTGAACCTTCTGAAGTCCTCCACCCTGTGGTCGAGGATGTCCCTGAAATGTTCCTTGAACTCGGAGACGCCGATGATATCGGAGAATATTGGATTCAGTGAGAAGGAATCCTTGGAATCGATGAAGAATCCGCTCTCATCATCGTTGAGGTGCTTACGTGGTTGTGATTCGGTGGCGACCCACTTGGAACGGGAAATGGTATCGACGGAATCACCGAGATGTCTCGCATCGAACCAGTTCTCGGGATGTGAGTAGAATTCCCTGAATGTTTGGATGATCTCGTCCGTCGTGGCGGATATCCTCATGTCACCATCGTTGTACAGGGAATAGAGAAGGGCCGCCTTGTACATCTTCGAGAACTGTGTGGTCTCCATGATGTGGAACAGTTCACCCGATTCGCGACCGAGGAACGTCCTCTCGATTGGTGTGAGATCGCCCATCTCATCTATGAAATGCAGGTAATCCTTGAACGGGGACACGGACCTGTTACGGATCGTTGCCAAAAATCCTTGGTCGAAATCCTCCAACAGCTCCAATCTGGTGGGCCTGTGACCGCGTTTCCTCTTGGACAAAAGATACTGTTCGGCGATGAGGTCCCTCAGCTTGGAGTTCTTCCTACGCAGTTCCTCCATGATGTCTATGGACCTCATATCGAAATTGAGATTGCATCCGAATGGTGCCATCTTCCCTATCCTGCGGATCTCGCCCACGTTGTAACGTCTTCCGGTGATCCAATTGGGTATCTTGTCCGCGTTGTGGTAGTTACCGATGAAATCTATGACCGTGAGACGTTCCTTGCCTTCTGACAGTCTGAGGCCGCGACCCAACTGTTGCAGGAATATCGTTTCCGATTCCGTCGGACGGAGGAACATGACGGTGTCAACCTGCGGTATGTCGACACCCTCGTTGAACACGTCGACGGTGAATATCACATCGACCTTACCATCCACCAGTTCCTTCACGGAGAGTTCCCTGTCGTCGGATACGATCCCATCCTCCAACGAGTTGGAGACGATGATCCTGCTCCTGATGCCGTTGGATTCGAAGTACTCCTTCATATCCTTGGCATGCTGACGGTTGGCACAGAACGCGAGCGTACGTTCGCCTGCACGTAGCAGATAGTTGTCGCGGATGAGGTCGTTCCTCTTCTGTGATCTGCGATACCTCTTGACCAGATCGTTGGAATCGTACCTGCCATTGGTGAATTTCACCTTGCTGTAATCTATGGAATCGTCACTGATGCCCCAATAGTCGAACGGT
>JAFVZR010000044.1 GCA_017508065.1 Candidatus Methanomethylophilaceae archaeon | reverse complement strand
GTCATGATGTGGTACCTGATCTTGTCCCCGTTGCCCATTGTCTTGACGGTGTCGGAGAGCTCTGTGGAGACGATGATTCCCTTGACCTCGTCAAGTACGACTGTGTTCTCATCGGAGAACCTGTTGCTCTGAAGCTGTTCAGATGTGAACTCGGAAACATCGATATCATCCTTGATGGTCAGGACACCACCGGTGACGGATGCGATGGTTATGCTGACACCATCATAGATCGTGATGGTTGCGTTGTTCCCGGCTGTTCCGTTGAACACAACGGTTCCCCTGTCCCTGATGTCACCGTTGAAGGTTCCGGTGACGGCGAGAGTTCCCTCGACGACCAGATCGGCGTTGGCGATGAGCCTGTTGTCGACGGTGGCCTCTTTGGACTTGGACTTCAGAACGTCCATTGTTCCAGAAACGGTGATGGTGGGTTCGAACAAGAGATCGGATGAAGCATCAATCCTGAACGTGGTGTTATCGGTCTGGAAGATCGCCCCTCCGTCTGCGTTGTACACCTTGACAGACCCGTTGACGATGGTGTCTCCCCTGATCTCCGCGGTACCCTCGATGGTGAGTGCACCGTCGATCTGTGCGTTTCCTCCGGGATGGACCCTAAACTGTGCACCCTTCTGTATGGTGACGTTTCCTCCGATGACGACGTTGCCGTAAGCCTCGATGTACTTGCCTGCAGGAACGGTGAGGTTGGAGAGGATGAGTGTGTTTCCGTATCCGACTCCGAGGTCTGCGGTCGCATCTCCATCCACGGTCATCTCCTTGGCCTTGGTGATGGAGACATATGCCCCCTCCTCGACGATGACAGGCACACGGATGTCGGCGGACTCGAGGACGAGGCTTCCGTCCGCATCCACGTGGATGTACTTCTCGTAGACGTATCCCGCAGTGGTTGGTACGGGCACGATGATGGTTGCTCCGATGATCGTGAGGGTCTTGTTATCACCGATCAATATGTTGTGTCTGATCTCAAGGGTCTCCTCTGCCTCGATGGTGATATCATCGTACTGCTGAAGGAGATCGATGATGTCGTCGAGTGCTGCCTGTGCGTTGGAGTAGTAGATGTCTCCCTTGTCAGTTCCAACTGCGACCTTCTCCTCTCCAACCGGTGTATCTCTGTATATCACAGCATCAGCGAACGACTCCATACCGACTACATCGGTTGTTCCATCGTCGATGATGTTGAATCCATCGATTGTTGTGATGACCCCATCACCCTCGAGAGGTGCGATGGTGGTTCCATCCGTGAATGAGATGGTTCCAGTAGCTTTGGTACCGACCAAAACAGCGAGCTCATGTGCACGGGTATCCTCATCGGTCTTTGATGTGTCCTCGTTGATACTACAGTTGGAGAAGGTGAAATCCGCACCCGTAACATTCTTGTTGACGACTATTGTGGCGAAATCGTTCCATCCTCCGGCATCCGTCCACTGGTTGTATCCTGTCAAGGTACAATCCGTGAATGTTGCAGTAGTATTGTTGGAATGTGTCTGGAATGCACAGTATCCCTGGATTGTGCTGTCCGTCACGGTAAGTGTGACATTAGGCCCACCGGAGGGAATGTTCAACGCATAGTGACTAACAGTGATGTCGACATTGTCCAACACAACATCTGTGCCATCCCCGTAGATGTTCAATCCCCTCTCGGAACCGGTACCGACTATGTTTAGATCGGAGATCTTCGTGTCGGCATTGACATTGATCCACGAATTCCAACCATCGATTTTGATGGTCTTTCCATTACCTATGATTATAGTTTCTTTCGAAATAGTAAGCTTCTCCGAAATCGTTGTTTCGGTTTCATCAAAATTGAGGATAAACATTCCACCAACTGCGAATGTATCACTGGTAATGCTTCCATTGTTAACATAAACTGCAGCTTTCAAATCGATGTTCAGAACATAGGATTTATCGCCAAAGGTGATGGTCTTACCTGTCTGCTTAAGTTTCCCATCATTCATGTAGAGAAGGAACTGGTTGCCATTGCCGTCATCTAATATGATTCCATATACATGGTTTGCATTGGTTGTCCACCAACTCTCGAACACGGTATCTATCTCGCCGGCAACAGGCTGGGCGAACGCGTATCCAGTCACATTGTACACCACCGAATCGCCGGTAGTGACCTTCTCTATGCTGTAGTCCCCAAGGGACTCGTTGGTCAGTGTACCTTTTCCAGCATCCTGATAATAAGACACACTGCCTTGGAGGTTGAGCTCCGATGCATCCACTGCATCCGCCTCGGTCGCGATGATCGCGATTCCCGCGAACACCATGGCGAATGCCATGATGACGGCGAAGAGCTCCCTCGTCTTGCTCATTCTCTTTACTTCCATCGGGTATACCCCCTGTTGCGACCGGATGGTCGCACCCCGGTGTGGAGCGGAGTTCAGGAAGAACAGTGAGACCGCCCCCATGTCGGGTTCGGATGCAATCAATGCATCCGGAATCCGGCCCTCACCATGCACACTATTAACATTAACTGATGTTCACTCGGAAGATGTGTAAGACACATGTCGAAGAATCCTAGGGATTTTGACATGTATGACGTCGAATGACGTCCGAAAAATATAATTCAGATACTGCAGCCGGACCTGAGGATCTCGTCCACCAGCACATCCACGGACGTAAACGGGTTGTGATCGCAGTAGCTCTCCGGGCCCAACCCCTTCCTGAGGGTACGTGCGTTCCTCATTGCAACAGGTATTCTGTCAACCAATGCCCGGGAATAATCGGCATTCTTCCTGTACGTGTGTCCTATGCATCCCGCGAGGTCCCCGTACAGATCCTCCTTGTTCTGACAGCTGATATCATACTTGAAATGGAGCAGCAACCAGTACTCGAAACAGGGATTGGAATATGCGAAACCGACATCGTTCGCCTGGCACCATCTACGTACCTCGTTCAGGCGCGGTTGACTGTTCTCATCCTTGTCCGACACTATCCATACACGGTCGCGACCCTTCCTGAACTGCGGATGGCCCATGATGTCCTCCGCCCACTCCCTCAGACCGACGACATCGTTCCTATCATGTGACCTGCGTCCGGGATTGACGGACAACGTCGTACCGTCCATACGGAACATCCTGAAGTAGTTGGGTTCCGTGACCTCACCCTCGCACAGTATGAACATCGTCGACAACGTCCTGTTTCCCCTTTCCCTGCGACGGACCATGTCATACCCTCCTGACCATCGGGATGGAACCCATGCGACCGTCGAGGTAATCCTGGGAGAAGTCGAAGAGGTCATCGATCTCGAAATCACTCAAGGGGTATAGTGAGGTCCGACCCCTGCTCGGATCCCTGGAAGCGAACCATATCTGATCAACACCCATGCCCGTCCTGCGGGGTATCATCGTGTCATGCGTGGTGAACAGGAGTTGGGAACCATTGGGATTGGTCTCCGTGGATGAGAAAAGACCTATGAGGTAGTCTACTATCAGCGGGTGAAGGCCTGCCTCCAGTTCATCCATGAGGATCAACTTACCCGAATCCAACGAATCCAGGATGGTGGGTATGTAACCGAGAAGAACCCTCGTGCCATGGGATTCGGCATCCAAGGACAACCTGTAGCTACCGGAACCATTGTCGCCGACGATCTCGTGGGTCACCATCGGCTTGTCGAACAGCAACCCATCAGGGGTTGCACCCACGCCGTCACGGATGTTCTCGATGCTTATGTCCGTTATACCCAGATCGGCATTGGACAGCATCCTCACGACCTCCTCCTTCCTACGGTTGATATCCAGGTATGTGTCCAGGGTTATATCCACCCAGCCCACACCATTCAGGAACCAATCGACAGCATCCTTGGTGCATCCGACATGGAACTGCATGCATCTGCTGAGGAACAGGTTGTTGGGTCCTGTGTTCTCGCGGATACGGTCCATGACCCAACGGTCCTCATCTGGGACGTCCCCCATCCGGATGTCACCACCCTTGCGGGTGAACAATACGGTCGACTCGTCGAGGATCAATGATTCCTCAACCACACTTCCCCCCATCATGCCCATGCTGTACGTGTGAATGACATGGGCTTCACTGAAGGTCACAGTGAAGACCGTCGGGACATCACCTTCTGAGGAGAAAGCGAAACCAATGTCGGGAAGGGGTACACCGACAGGGTTGGTACCGGAATCCCTCACGAGCCTGACCAGGAACTTCAATGACTCTAGGACTGTGGTCTTCCCAGATGCGTTGGCACCGTATATCCCGGCTACGTGGACGACGTCCAATCCACCCTCATCCACCTGATCCAACTTCAGCATGGACAATGTGACCTCATCACGGATTGAGCGATAGTTCGATACCGAGAACTCCAACAACAATGACCTCACCGTCTATGAGAATAACCTGTTGCAGATATTTCAACCCTGTTCATCCAATGACGGTCTAACTGGGATAGTCTGAAGATGTGAGAAAGAAATGGGGATGGCCGGGCCCCTAACCCCGGCCATCGGGTTGTTTGGTTTGTGGTTGTTGGTTGTTGTACGTCACTCACGTACGGAGCAGATGTCGTTACTTCTTTCGTGTGCGTTCCGTGTGTTTACCCGAACCCTAGCTTATGGTTCTTGTCTTCGATCGTTTTCGGTTGTTGATTGGATCGACCTCAACTCCTCATCATCCTGAGTCCCACGATGATGGCCATGATGACGATCACCACGACCAGCACCACCAGCAGTGCATCGGTCAGTGACATACCATCATCGTCATCGACCACCACGGTACCGCCCTGTGCGGGAACAGCGCCGGATGCTATGACGACCACGTCATCGTCACCCACGACCACGGTGAACGATCCGCCATCGGCCACTGAGACACCGTTGACGGTGATGGT
>JAFVZR010000043.1 GCA_017508065.1 Candidatus Methanomethylophilaceae archaeon | reverse complement strand
GAGTGGACAAGGCGAGATTTGAACTCGCGACATCTACGTTGCGAACGTAGCGATCTACCGGGCTGATCTACTTGCCCATTAAAATTCCCGGACAATACTCCTAATCGAACAGTCAGATATAAACTTGTGGTCACGCACCTCGACCGACCCTGCCTCTGATTGCCCAAGATAACCAGTCGACCAAAACGAACAGTGCCAGGAATATCACGAAACAACCGATTATACCGAATGAACGCGGAAGGAACTGGATGATTATGGCCAATATCACGAAGTGCAAAACATAGATCCAAGTGATGTTCCTGCTCCACCTATAGGTATGTGCCAGATATCTTTCAGGCACCTTCTTCGACACGAAATATACCAGGGCGATCCAATCGAATGACAATAATGTGCACCAGATGTTGATCAACATACCCTGGTGATAGAATCCGAGTCCGGTGAACCCGGTTTCGAACATCCCTGTGAACGTACCTATGACCGCGAATGGTACCGACAGTACGAAGAACCAAAGACCCAGCGTCTTGTAGAACCTGCCCTTGCGCCTTGCACGCACCAACCACTTGCCTATCAGATATCCCGCAGCAGGATATACGAACCATGAGAACAAAGGGAACCTTGATGTGGTCATATACCCGTCGAACACCGTGGTACCCCAGAAGTACCCGAGGAATATGTTCAGTGGATCGCTACCTGTGTCCATACCGGACAGGAACAGGTTGGCGACCATCATTGCGATCACGATGGCAATGACCCAGACATCGGAAACATCGAACCTCATGACGGCACCCATTACGATCAGTGCCATACCTGCGAATATGAGGATGTCCTGCCAGAACAGAGTGATGACGATCAACTGCCAATCCTCAGCGTATGCATATTCCGGGTAGAACGATACGAGATCCCCGGTCACCATCAGATTGACCAATCCGGGAAGGATCCTGAGGAACTCCAATACGAAACCTCCCACGATCAACAATACACCCCTTCTCATCACAGCCTTCCCATCCGGATGTGTGGAGAACAGCAACAGTATGCCCATGACCATCATGAAGCACTGTGCACCACCGGGGAACGCACCGGTCAGATTGGCCAGACCGGAGAAAGCATCGCCGGTAGCAGAGGATTCCACGGACAACGGGGTGAATTGGTTGAACACATGTGCTCCGACCATCAGGAGGACAGAAAGACCGCGTACGACGTCCAACTCCGGCTGCCTACCGTACAAAGTCCTCTCATCGGAAACCAGGTCCTGCATCCTCCGGCCGAACATGCCCGTATCATGTCAGATAGCTATTTAACGTTACAAGTTCGTCCTTCGGACATGGTAAAACTCACCCAGGAAATGGAAGACGTCATGAACGGCGTCAATATCTTCTACCTTGCAACAGCCTCCAAGGACGGTGTCCCCAACGTCGCACCCATGGGAATGGTGTACCTCCAGGAGGACAAGGAGACCATCTGGTTCATCGACAACTACATGAACAAGACCATGCAGAATCTCCGCGAGAACCCTATCGCATCCATTTCCGTATGGTTCCCGGAGGGAAAGGGCGCATACCAGTTCAAGGGCACTGTCACCATCGAGAACGAAGGAGACGATTATGAGAACGCCGTATCCATCGCACACTTCAAATCCGAGAAGTATCCCGCAAGGAACCTTGTGAAGATGAAGGTCACCGAGATATACACTTCCGCCCCCGGACCCGAGGCCGGAAACAGACTATTCTGAATAGAACATAAAAAACAGGTTTGAGGAAGAGGTCGTATGACCTCTCCTCAATCCAAATCCTTCTTGGTCCTCATCAGTCCCTGAGAGAGGACCACCACTGCGGACAATGGGATGAAGATCCAATAGAAGTGACTGCCCGTCATGAAAACGAACAGTCCGGACAGTGCCACGCCTACGACGATACCGATGACCAGGTAGACGAGGACCCTGAACCTCTGCTCTTCGGACAACATACGGATCACACCTTCTGTCCGAGCACCCTCTCGACCTCGGCGACCATCTTGTCGACGATCTCCTTGGCTCCGCCGGTGTAGTTGGCGGGATCCATTGCGGAACGGATCTCGGCCTCGGGCATACGTGCAACGAGGTCCTTGTTCTCGATGAGAACGTCCACCAACTGCCTCTCCTCGTCCTCAGCGATCATAGATGCTGAACGGACGATCTCGTGGGCATCCTGCCTTCCGATTCCCTTCTCGGTCATCTTCATCATGATGGCCTCGGCCATGACGAGGCCTCTGGAGGACTCTATGTTCTTGAGCATGTTCTTCTTGTTGACGGTGAGTCCGGAGAAGACCTCGTTCATCTTGTGGAACATCTCATCGAGGAGTACAAACACATGGGGCAGTACGAACCTCTCGGTACTGGAGTTGGAGAGGTCCCTCTCGTGCCAGAGGACCTGACTCTCGAATGTGGGAGTGACCATGGACCTGACGACCCTTGCAAGTCCGCAGACGTTCTCGGACATCATGGGATTCCTCTTCTGTGCCATGGTGGAACTTCCGACCTGTTTCTTGACGTCGAAGGGCTCCTGTGCCTCTCCGATCTCGGACCTCTGGAGATTACGTACCTCCGTACCGTATCTCTCGAGGGTGGTGGCGATGTTCGCCATGAGGGTGATGACCTCGGTGTACCTGTCCCTTCCAACCACCTGTGTGGCTGCGGGCTCGTATGCGAGTCCCAGATCCTCCATGACGGTCTCCTGGATCTTGAAGAAGTTCTTACCGAGTGCCGCACCGGTTCCGACAGCCCCTGCCATCTTTCCTGCACATGCACGGGGCTTCGCCTGCTGGAGCCTCTCCCTGTGTCTGAGCATCTCCGCGACGTAACCTGCGATCTTGAATCCGAAAGTAATCGGGATTGCGAACTGAGCGTGTGTCCTTCCGATCTCGAGGGTGTCCCTCTCCCTCTTGGCGAGACTTGCGAGTGTGAGCGTGAACCTGTCCACATCCGCCTGGATGATCTCGATGGCGGCCTTGATCTGCAATGCGACCGCAGTATCGACGATGTCGTTGGAGGTCGCACCGTAGTGGACGTACTTTCCCGCATCTCCTTCGCACTGTTCGGTCATGGCCCTGACCATTGCCATGATGTCGTGCCTGGTATCCTTCTCGATCTCCTTGACCCGGTTGATATCGACGACATCGAGGCTTGCCACACGTGTGATCTCTGCTGCCTGCTCCTCGGTGATGGTTCCGAGTGAAGCGTGGGCTCTTGCGAGTGCAGCCTCCACATCCATCTGGTACTGGAGGCGACTCTCCTCGTAGAAGATGGCTTTCATGTCTTCGCGGCCGTATCTGTAATCTAGGGGACACAGGTTGCTCATTTGAATCAAGGGAACGATTCCCATCTCATTATAAAATGGTGCCCCTCGACCTGTTTGTTTGGACCGACCATTTTGAGGCATTTGCAAGGCGATTACCATTTCCCATACGCGAAAAAGTTATCGCGATCGTACCGTCACAGGCCGAGGTCAACATCGCATAGGAAGATACGGTACATCCTGCCCTATACAACCGCATTCGGAGGTGGGTTCGGAATGGATCCCAATGTCTGGCACAATACACATCACTACCAAACGCCATCGATTCCGGGTCGGTACCACATACTATGACGACAACGGTGTACGACACGATACCGATACGACAGGTGCGTGACCTTCGAACACGATGTGCGCCGTGGGATCCCATCGTGCCGATGTACGGTACGGACCGAGAAAAAGGACATCGGATATGGCTCCCCCTTAATGTTATAATACAAGACAACGCGTTAATGATATGAAGTAGACCGTTTTTGCGGAACAAGTTTTATATCTAATATCGTGTTGCACTCTTTATAGTGTGCCGAAACTCATTCGGCGTATACGAACAGTGTTGGTTTATTATGGTTGACATGGAGGAGAAAATTACTGAGTTGAATGTATCCGAGGAAGCTGTTGCAGAGACCACTGCAGAGGTTACTGAGGATGTCGTCGTCGAGATGACCGAAGAAGAAGCCGCAGAGGTATCTGAAAACCTGGAGAAGCTGGAGCAGAAGGGCTCGGTC
>JAFVZR010000042.1 GCA_017508065.1 Candidatus Methanomethylophilaceae archaeon | reverse complement strand
GGTACTCTGTCGGAACCATCATTTGCACTTCTTTGCATAGGTCAACAACAGGAACTCGTACACGGTGACGAGGTCCGCGGTGAGGATACCTAGGTCCTCGATGGGTTCGATCAGTTCCTTACAGTGTCTCTGGAACACGAGGAAATCGGTGAACCCTTCTCCGGGTTCGGGAAGACCCAGATAATCGAATGCGGCTCTTGTGAACATGTTGAGCGGTACGTACTTCGACGGATCTATCAAAGATGCCAGTTCGGTCCTCACATCCGAGGTCATGTGCTTCAATTCAAGGATGTAATCTCCGCGTGCCATGATCTTCCCTCTTGCCAACGTGATGATGAATCCGCTGAGGAGGCTGTGTGGATTCTCCTTTATGATCAATTGTGCCACATCGTCATATGTCTCGGTGAGGTCGGTGAAGTACAAAGATTCACATCTGCTGAGGATGGAATACATCTCGCTGTCCGTGAGGTCGCGGACCTTCTTGTAGTTCCTCTGTGCGATCTCCTTCACGGAATCCCTTCTGTAGGAGATGAGTTCGGTGTTCTTCAGTTTGTTGAACCTGTATGCGTAACGGAAATCCTCAAGTGCCTTCTTCATCCTAGATTCGTTGCATTCCATCGATCCTACTCTCCTTTCTCCTCTCCAAATATGACATTATGATGTGTGCCAGTATCACCGATACGATACCCACTGCGATGCCTCCCAAAATATCTGTCGGGTAGTGCATGAACAGGTACATCCTGGAGAACATGACCATCACCGCGAATATGGATATCAGATAGCCCCATTTCCTGAAGTGTTTGAGCAGTACGGCCGTGACGACGGTGACACCGGTGGTATGTCCGGACGGGAACGAGAACTCGGAACTCGCCGGTACGATCAATGACACGCCGAACTCGTCATAGGGTCTGATACGTTCCACCGTAGGCTTCAGTATCCCGTTGCAGATGACGATGGATATGATCAGTGCCAGCAACAGTATTGTACCGACCTTTCTGGTATCCTTCCTGTATATCAGCACGGCCGCCAGTACGAACCATATGATGTCGGCAGTACACAATAGGGACACCGTGGACATCAGCCAATCCATGAATCCGCATGTCAGATTGTCCCGGATCCAGAACAACACCTCCGCTTCCCAGTTCATCGTATCACCTATGTGTTCGTGACATTAAGTGCTTAGGGGACCTCACAGATTCAACGCCCTGAGAGAGTTGACTATCGCAAGTATACAGGCGCCCACATCCGCGATCACCGCATACCACATCTCGGACATTCCAAATAGTGTCAATGCTAGGACTGCAACCTTCATCCCGAGGGACAGTGCGATGTTCTGCTTCACTATCGACATCGTCCTGCGGGAGATCCTCATGGCCAATGGGATTTTGGAAAGGTCATCCCCCGCGATTATGATGTCCGAGGCCTCCAATGCCGTATCGGAACCGATCTGTCCCATGGATATGCCTATGTCCGCACGTCTCAATGTGGGACTGTCATTGATACCGTCCCCTACGAACACGGTACATCCATCGGAACCATCGATGAGTTCCTCCACCGAGGCCATCTTGTCCTGAGGCAGCATGCTTGCTCTGTATTCGTCCATGTTCAGTCTAGAAGAGACGTCCTTGGCGATGGAGTCCTTGTCACCGGTGAGCATGACCGTCCTTCTGACGCCCAATCTTTTCAGTTCGGACAACGTGGTCTTGGCATTGTCCTTCGGCGTATCCTCAAGGTCGATATGACCCAGATATCTTCCGTCATATACGACGTGTATCGACGAACGTCCTTCCGGGTCATCGACATCGAATCCAAGGTCTGACATCAATCTGGAGTTCCCGGCATATGCCATCGTGGACCCTATGACACCGGACATACCCTTTCCGGGAATCTCCCTGATGTCCTCCGCTGCAAGGTCGGAACCTCCGAACTCCCTGCATACCGCTTTTGCGAGAGGATGATTGGAGTTGCATTCCAATGCGGAGGATACCTTCTCGATGAGATCCCTCTCATCCGACACCACGTCTACAACAGAGAACCTGCCTTCTGTCAATGTACCGGTCTTGTCGAATGCCATGGTGTCAACCTGTGACAGCATCTCAAGATAGTTCCCTCCCTTGATCAGGATACCATGTGACGAAGCGCATCCGATACCGCTCATGATGGTCATGGGGATCGATATCACCAACGCACATGGGCACGACAGTACCAGGAAGGTCAATGCCCTGTATATCCAGTCCTTGGCATCCATCCCTAGGGCTATGGGAATCACGGCCACCAACAGTGCCAGCAGACAAACG
>JAFVZR010000041.1 GCA_017508065.1 Candidatus Methanomethylophilaceae archaeon | reverse complement strand
CGTCACGTCCAGCAAGGACAACTTCCTTTGCTCTCTCGTAGACCTTCTTGGGGTTGGGGTTGATCATCAGCTTGGTGTCGACACCGGGCATGATGGTGGTGACGTCCTGGAACTCGTTCTTCAGGAGCTCAGCGGGGAACTCGTTCTGTCCCATGTAACCGATCTCAAGAACGTTGAAGGGGGACCATACGAGGTTCTTCTTGAAGACCTTGTAGTCAGTCTCGTGGTTACCGCAGAGGTGGTAGAAGACCTGGGGTCCTGCTCCTCTTCTGAAACACTGGTCAACGTAGGTGTGCATCTTCTTTGCGGAGAACTCCTCGACCATCTCATCGCTGAAGATATCGTTGTTAGCGAGGATGGATCCGACGATCAGCATTGCCATTCCGTACTTGTCGGAAAGGATGTCTGCTCCGTTGATAGAGGTTCCAACGTAGGTGTCGATCAGCTTGTGTGCGATGTCGGGCTCAGTGAAGGTCCACATGATGAAGTTCTCGACTCCGACGAGCTCTGCTCCTGCTCCACAAAGGTCGAATCCGTAGGAGATAGGAACGAGGGTGTGGGGGAGGTTCTGCTGGACGTAGTCGTAGAGACCGTAGAACAGGGGGATGGTGGATCCCTTCTTGAGGTCTTCCTTCTCGATGGGGACGAGCTTCTCAACCTCTTCAGGCTCGGACATGATAGGTCCGGTGGAGACTGGAGGGAGAGTGTCCTTGTACTCGAGGGTGACACCGAGCTCTCTTACCCAGGGAAGGGAGAAGAACCAGTGAGTAACCGGCAGGAGGTCGAACAGCTCTGCGACGTATCCGACACAGTGGATTCCGAGCTCGGGCTTCTCGTAGAAGTCCCTGATGGTGAAACCACAGTGAACTGCTGCGTTGGACAGCATGATGGGGTCGACGTCAACACGGTCGTGGTAGTTGTCCACGAAGGGGCTTGCGAACCTCTTGGCTGCATTTGCGTGCCAGCCTTTGAGGTCATTTGGGGGAAATAACTCTTCGTAACCCATAGTAATCCCGTACTCTACGATGAGTCATAGATATAAATAGGTTAGGTAGAAAATAATGCAACTTTGTTTCATTTAATGTTCAATTTTGGACTAAAATGAGATATAATTTCATATTACACAATATTATGAAACAATGTTTTAAATTTTAAATTATTTTAACAAAATGAACTTCATACCGTATAACTTTCTGAGCACCATTGTCGCGCGCACGTATGGATAATATATAGAAGAACAAACAAAAGAAGAAGAACTGCTGAATACCTGCTGTACTCAGCGGAACTTACTGTATTTGTCCAAAAGCTTGCAGATCCTGTCGTTCTCCTCTTTGGTGAGATCGCCAGAATCCATGAATCCACGAATGTATTCCTTTGCATCCTTGGTCGATACCCTGGAAGCCTTGGCGATGACGGAAGCAAGGAAAGCGGAAGCCTTGGATGCATCCATAGAGGTGGAAGCGAGAATCTCGTTCATATCGTACTTGAAAGGAGCAAGCTTGTGGGTGTTGAGCATGGACTGCCTCTTGGTGGACTCCTTGACCTTCGGTTTGGCCTTCTTGGCCTGAGGTTTCTTGGATGGATTTCCACCGTAGTTCGACGCGCCGCTCTTGTTCATGCTATTGTTAGTAATTGCCAAATTAAATGTCTCCAGGTAGGCCTGACTAGTCCAATCCCATTTAAATAAATACCGACAGAATTCGCCATTACAAGGAACACTATTTTACTATAAACTTTGATTATGACCTCGATGACCGAAGGAAACGTCCCCGAACGTAAGGGCAAAACGAATCCATATGACATTCAGAAAATGGACCGCACCACGATGAAACTGTACTGGGCGACACTATGCATATCTGCAATCATGGTCGCTGTAGGGATCATTTTCGAGAGCATACTCGATATCATAGTCGCCATAGGGATCACGATCCTCATAGCTATTACAATGAGACATGATTACAAGTTCATCCATATCCCACCGATGTTCATCATATTGATGATGATCGGAATGGTCTTCTCGACCATCAGCGGAGTGTTGTTTGATATAGGATTCGCCGGGATCGTACAGAAGGTCATACTTGGTGTGATCCTTGGTCTCATGGGATTTGTCTGTGCATATCTTGCATTGGGAAAGATTCCGGGATTCTCCGATGAGAAGCCTGGGTTGATCTCATTGGAGGCTTTCACCTTCGGAGTTGCCGTATATGCGATTTTCACGATGGTCATCAGATATGTGAACGAGTCGCTCTCCATCGCATTGGACTACTCCGAACTGTTCGACAGTATGGCATACGTGACCATTGGCGCGTTCCTGATCTCCCTATTCTTCTACATGGACAAATCCTCAGTCTTCAAGCACACCGTGTTCAACTTCATGTACAACAACAAGGAAGCTCTCGGTGTCAGAGAGGAGAATGAACGTCTGGAGATCGAGAACATGATCGCCCAGGGAGAGTCCGACACATTGGAGTTCAAATCCACTCTCCGTACGAACCTCAAGACGGGAGAGAAAGACAAACGTATGGAAAAAGCTGTCCTGAAGACCATTACCGCATTCCTCAATACGAACGGAGGGACACTTCTGATCGGAGTTGCCGATGACGGGGAGATCCTCGGCATAGACGAAAACAGCTTCGACAACCGTGACAAGCTTAACCTCCACATGACGAACCTGCTCTCCAGTCAGATCGGGGACGAATTCCTCCCATACATCAGATTCAAACTGATTGAGTTTGACGACAAGGCTGTGATGAGAGTCGCATGCAAACGCTGCAACATCCCAGTATTTCTGAAGGACAACAAGATGGAAATCTACTATGTCAGGTCCGGGCCGTCAAGCGTCGAGCTCACTGGATCGAACATGATGAAGTACATCGGAACCAAACAGAAGGTAAAGAAGTTGAAGGTGCGTGCGGAGAGACCGCTCGCACCTGTGGATGAGGAAGGTGAGTGAAACTTACTCCGATTTATCCTCGCCTTTCAGCTTATCAGCCTGCCATGCAATGAAGAGGGTCATGATGATAGCGAGGAAAGTGACGAGAATTGCGTAGATAAGGTATCCCCAGATGTCGTTTCCGGTGTCAAACACCTGTGCGACAGCTGCCTTGATGGTCTCATTCCATGCGAGTGCTGCAACAAGTCCGAATGCGGAAGTGATGAGTGCAGCAAAAGTCTCCACGACTTTAATCTTGAAATCTCTGCCTTTCATTAAAGCACCTTGCGTGAAAAGATACGTTGTGCCTATAAATGGATACTGCCCCCAATTATGAGGAAAAGTGCGAGGGATGGGATTCGAACCCATGAAACACTAAGTACGGGATCTTAAGTCCCGCGTCGTTGGCCGACTTGACTACCCTCGCCCGGACAACAATTAATGGACGTCTAGATAAACCTGCCTATCCGAAACAGCATATGGCACATCTTTAGACGTTACATCTATTAAACGACGAAGACCCTATATTATCGGAGCGCATAGCGTACGCCGACCACGATGAGCTACAAGAGACCCAGCAATGAGAAATTGGATGAGGCGCTAGTCAATGTCCTACTGAGGTGCCAGATCATCGGATCTCAGAATGAGCTCGTAAGGCTCGTAGTCAAGGAACTGGAAAAAGACGGGGAAACATACAGGGTCAGTGGCAACCGTATCAGAAAATACGCGTTGGAGAACGGTATGGTATCCATCGAAATCGAATATCGCGAATCCAGAAACAAGAAGGTACCAGACATCTGTCCGATCTGTGGACATGGCCTCACTTCAATAAAGAACTGCACACTGGACGGAGACACGGTGGAACTGATGAGGAAATGCCGCATATGCGGATACATATTCAGTGCCAGAGGATCCATCCCAAGGAAATACTCCTTCGTTAGGAGAACAAGAGGCATATCCCTATGACGAACGATAGGGCGGACAGAATGAGGGAAGCATACAAACTCCTGGAAGAGGTGTGCCAGATCATCGAATCCCTTATCGACGGCCATGTCCTCGAACGCAGTGCCAGAGAGACACTGGATAAGCTAAGGGACATCCTCGATTCGGATGCCGACCCAGGGGGCATCCGGAACATGATCCGTGCTCTTGAAGTGGATGAGGGCACACCCGGATGGTCCAGACCCTTGGATTCCGTCAAGAACGTCTACCGCAAAGTCTTATAATACCCCCTCTTTACATTACGTATTATAATATAGGCGGATGGTCCAATGAAGAACTGGGAATTCGGTAAGATTAAGGGAAACGAGATTGCCATCGACGATAGACTTTCGGATATGATGGGAATCGTCGAAGGCGGATACGTGTACAGCACACTTTTTGAGTATACCGACGAGGGTCCAAAGAAGTACGAACTCATCCTTTCCATGTACCCTCAGGAGAACTACCGTACCCTCACCAACATCACGCTCTACATGAAGGACGTCCCCGGATCCAGTGCTCAGGCAGCGAAGTTCCTCGGGGAGAGGGGCATCAATATCCTGAATTCCATCTCCCTCGACGGAATTTCGGATACAATCATCATTTGGAAGATGCTTGCCGACCTCAGTTTCGCCGGAGAGCTCGGAATCCTTAAGGAGAAGTTCGAAGCCCTCAAGAACGCTGACGACCCATCCGTATCCCTTATCGAACAACTAGAGATCAAACCCGCGGACATCGGAAGGGTGTTCCGTACCGAAGCCAATATCAACAAGACCGAACTCAGACGCGGAGCCCCCGTCACACTTAAGAACGGAATGTACGACTTCTCCATCGAATACGGGGACATTCTCGAAAACATGGATGGGAAGAACACGCTCACCGTCGCTGACGTGGGTTCATGGATCATGTCCGTCACATTCTTCAAGGAGAGGACCACCCTCAAGAAGATCACCATCGATATCCCCGACTGTCCCGGATCCATCGCACAGTGCCTTTCCTGGATCGCAGAACAGGGAATCAACCTCATATCCGTGTTCAGCAAGGTCAAGATCTGCTACCAGACCATGACCCTCGATCTTGTGGCCGATTTCGCAGAATGTAACATGAACAAGGATCAGTTCGAGATAGCACTCAAATCCGCATTCGAGGACATGAACGGAATCTACACCCTTACGCAGTTCGAAGAACTGGAGTGATCACATGGATATCGCGAAGATCATTGAAAGATATGGGGACATCACCGGCCCGGAGCTGGATGTCCTTCTCAGCAGCGAAGATGCCATAGACGTGCCAACACTGCTGTCCATGGCATCCGAGGGATCCAAGGCCGTAGTAGCACTCGCAAGGTCCATGGCATACAGAGCATCCGCCGATGTCGGTAACGACCATGAGCTCGTGTACCCCGAGACCGGATACGGGCTCCCCACAATCTGTGCGTGGAGAGGCATCGGCTCCCTCACCATCGGGCAGGCCATCGAGTTCCTCGATGCACTCCCCGAGGCAGGAGCCTCCGAACTCGGTGACGGATTCGTCGCCGGAGAGAATGCCATGTTCGCAGCAGACATCATCGAGGCGATCACATACATCCACGGAGACCAGGAACGTGCAGGATTCATTCCCGACAGGACCCTTAGAGGACTCGGACTCAGTTTCGTCGACGAGACCATTCCAGGAGCCATCGCATTCCTTGGAGGACTCGACGACTCCGAGACGCTCAAGAAGATGGCCAGGGATTTCCAAGGAAAGGGTATGGTCGGACTCGCATCTGGAGATTACCCCGATCAGTTCGCCGATGCAGGCATCAAGATGGGATTGGACAGATTGTTCTACCCCGTAGGATTCTTCACCGGAACCGTACACGCGCTCAGCTTCGCCGTACGCGCTGCATTGACATTCGGAAACATCCAACCCGGTGACAGAGAGGGACTTACCAAGTACCTCAAGAAGAGACCGAAAGTCATCGTTATCCAGAATGGAAAACTCAACAGATTGGATGCTGCTTTCGCATTCGCGGCACTTCTCCACAGTGCATCCATCGTCACAGACCAAGACCTTCCCGAGATCCCACACTGCGTGAAGGTATGCAAGAACCCCCTGGAGATGATCCAGAACGGTATCGAAGAGCGTGGAATCATCGTCAAGCTCGAACCCATCGAGCTCCCCGTAGGCTATGCACCTTCCTTCGAAGGAGAGGTAGTGAGAAAACCGGACACGTACGTGGAAGCAGGCGGAACCCGCAGTCCCGCGTTTGAGGTCCTCCTCTCCAGAAAAGAGAACGAGGTCGAGGACGGTAAGGTCACTCTCATCGGAAAGGAGATCGATGAAATGGAATCCGGATCGCTCTGTTCCCTCGCACTCATAGTCGAGGTCTACGGACAGAACATGCACGACGACCTCGAACCGGTCATGGAGAGGAGATTCCATGCCGCGATCAACTTCGCAGAGGGCGTGTGGCACGCAGGACAGCGCAACTCCAACTGGGTCAGGATCAGTAAGGCCTCCAAGGATGCGGGATTCAAATTCATCGACCTCGGAAGGATCCTCGTACATAAGATCAAGGAGGAGTTCGGACAGGTCGTAACCAGAGTGCAGGCCACAGTCATCACCGACCCCGAAGAGCTCGAAAGGCGTAAGCCCGAGGCTCAGGCTGCATACGATGCAAGGGATGAACGTATGAAGGGTCTGAAGGACGATAAGGTCAACGTGTTCTACACATGCGAGATGTGTCAATCCTTCGCACCCACCCACGTGTGCATCATCACCCCCGAAAGGCTCGGACTCTGCGGTGCGATCAACTGGTTGGACGCGAAGGCCAGCAACGAACTCGATCCCAAAGGGCCCAACAAACCCCTCGAGATCGGGTCCGCGATCGATGCGGACAGCGGAGAATGGGAAGTTGTCAACGATGCCGTCAGGGCACAGTCCCTCGGAACCATCGAGAGGATGTGTATGTACAGCATCATGGACGCGCCCATGACTTCATGTGGTTGTTTCGAGGCCATCGTAGCCATGACCGTCGACATGCAAGCGGTAATCATCGTCGACAGGGACTTCTCCGGAATGACCCCTGTGGGAATGAAGTTCTCATCCCTCGCAGGTTCCATCGGAGGGGGAAGGCAGACTCCCGGATTCATGGGAATCGGAAGGAAGTACGTTGCCAGTGAAAAATTCATTTCAAAGGAAGGAGGAGTCCTCAGGATCGCATGGATGCCCAAGCAGCTCAAGGACTTCCTCTCCGAAGACATCAGGAAGAGGGGGGAGGCACTCGGATGCCCCGACCTCTTGGACAAGATCGCAGACGAGACCGTCACCGACGATGCAGAGGGACTCATGGCCTGGATGGCCGAGGTAGGTCACCCCGCATTGATGATGGACCCTCTGCTCTAAGGAGATTCAACGATGACAGACTTACCCCCAGTCAATGAGAAGTACACCGGTACGATCGGTGAGGTCGTACTCGGTAAGGGAGATTACATAGTGGGCGGAGCGAAGGGTATGCCCTTCCTCTCATTCGAACACCGCACAAACAGGAGGCCCATTGTAGCGGGAGAGGTCTACGATACACTCGTGGACTATCCCGAACTCGCAGCCAACATGTTCGACGGACGTCAGAAGGATCCCGTCGAGTGGGCATATATGTGGAAGACACTCGGTGTCGACATGATCTGCGTGAGACTCGCAAGTCTCGATCCCGCGAAGGGTGGAACCACGCCCGAGGCAGCTGCAGAGCTCGTCAAGAAGATCTCCGACAAGACCGGTCTGCCCATCATCGTCAGCGGTTGCGGAATACTCGACATCGACATCCCCGCATTCACCGCGATCAGTGCGGCGGTCACTGACAGCAGACTCATCCTCTCCAAGGTCGACGAGGACGAATACAAGAAACTGGCAACCGTCGCCATCGCCAACAACCATGTCATCATCGGATTCGCCAACCTGGACGTCAACCTGTCCAAGCAGATGAACATCCTTCTGACCGATTTCGGTGTCAAGAAGGAGAACATCCTCACAGATCCCCTCATGGCACCCCTTGGAATGGGACTCGACTATTCCTACTCGGTCAACGAGAGGATCAGGATCTCCGGACTCATGGGAGACAAGATGCTCCAGCAGCCACTCATCTGTGACTGTACGGACTCATGGAATGTCAGCGATGCCATAAACGAGGAGGACCCCTCTCTCGGAGATGCGAGGCTCAGAGCCACATGGTGGGAAGCAATGACCGCCATGTCCGCAATCGTCTCGGGGGCTGACATGGTCATCATGCGCGGACCCGGTGCAGCCGATATGGTCCTCGGATACTGCGATGAACTCAGGGATGTGATCTGATGCCTACCGCAATCGAATTCTTCAAACTGTTACCTAAGACCAACTGTAAGGACTGCGGACAGCCTACCTGTCTCGCGTTCGCTATGTTGCTGTCCAACCAGAAGGCCAAGATCGAGGACTGCCCCCACGTGAAGCAGGAGGCCAAGGAGACCCTCGCGGAGGCTTCCGCACCCCCTGTGAAGACCGTGGACGTAGGTGGCATCAAGATGGGAGGAGAGACCGTCCTCTACAGACACGAACGCCGTTTCAACAACCCCATCGCATATGCCCTCACCGTATCCGACAGCCTCGATTCCGTTGCGATCGCAGAGAGGGTCGCATACATCAAGTCCCTCGCATTCGACAGGGTCGGAATGATCTTCAAGGCGGACATGGCATCGATCAGGAACGATTCGGGAGATGCCGAGAACTTCGCTCGTGCAGTGAAGGATGTCTGTTCCGCATGGGACGGCCCCATTGTCATCGAATCCACGGATGCCGCATGCATAGAGGCTGCAGTGAAGGCCACCGACAGGAAACCACTGATCTATGGTGCGGACAAGGACAGGCTCGAAGCGTACGTCAACATCGCCAAGGAGAACAAGTGTCCCCTCGCACTCATCTGTGACGGACCCGAAGGTGCCGTGGAACTTGTGGAAGCGGCTGAGAAGATGGGATTCCAGGACATCATCCTCGACCTCTCCGCTCAGAATCTGAAGGAGACCCTCGAGGAGCAGACCATCGTGAGGCGCGCTGCCATCAAGAAGAAGTTCAAACCATTCGCGTACCCGATGATGAACAAGGTGGGATCCGGAGAGTATGCCGTTGCCACCGCGGTCATGTCGACCCTGAAGTACGGAAGCCTAGTGATCTTCGACGATCTGAAGAACTATGAGGCTCTGCCCCTGTTCACCCTCAGACAGAACATCTACACCGACCCCCAGGTACCCATCCAGGTCAAGCAGGACCTGTATCCCATCGGAAACCCTGATGAGCACTCGCCCATCATGTTCACCACCAACTTCTCGCTCACATACTTCACTGTACGTGCAGACATCGAGAAATCCAAGATCCCCGTATGGTTGCAGATCGTCAACACGGAGGGACTCTCCGTCCTTACCGCATACTCCGCAGGTAAGTTCGAACCAGAACGCATCGCCGATGCGTTCGCAGAATCTGGAGTCCTTTCCAAGTCCGACGGTCCCGTCATCATCCCCGGATTGGTCACCCGCATCTCCGGTAAGCTTCAGGAGCTTATCGGAAGGAAGGTCGTCGTCGGAACCAACGAGTCCCGTGACATCCCCAAACACCTTAGGGAACTCACTTCTCAATGAGTTCTGCCAGGTGTCCCACCGACTTCGCGAAAGCGGAGTCGTCTGGGACATCCACGACTTCTCCCCTCATCGCACAAGCAATCACGTTGTCATCACGTTTGATGGGGACGACCTCATCGAGACCGAGACGTGTCGCCTCCTCGATGAGCGAACTGTAGTCATCCACAGGGATGTTGTTGATCACCAATATCCTGCGACCAACCTTGACACCCACCTCATCGGCAAGCTGGGAGAGGCGTGCTGCAGTCCTGACACCCGTGAATGTGGGATCCGAAACAAGAACGAGTACATCGGCACGCGGCAACACCTTCCTTGAAAGGTGCTCCATTCCGGCCTCGTTATCGATGACCGTGTACCTGTATTTGGGAATCATGTCCCCGAAACAGTTCCTGAGGATATCGTTGACGAAACAGTAGCAACCCTCACCCTCCGGCCTACCCATGACGAGAAGGTCCACATTGTCACCTTCACCAACGGTCTGCTGTACCTTCGTGAGGATGTAATCCTGCTTGCTGACACTGGATGGGACCTGATCGGGATCGGCCACGAGACCGTTCCTGATGCCTCCGATGGTACCGAAGGATTCGATACCCAGTTTCTCACCTAGATTGGAATTCGGATCCGCATCGACAGCGAGCACAAGGGATTTCCTTGCAAGATTACGGATCAACTGTGAAGAGATGGTGCTCTTTCCGACACCGCCTTTTCCTGCAAATGCGATTATCAAAGTCCGCACCTCTTCTTCATTTCCCTGGAAAGTCCCTGGAGAAGATCGAAGACGGTGTCGAGCAATCCCTCATCCGCTCCACCGAGTCCGCACTGAGGGGTCAACATGGACTGACGGACGAGAAGACCTCTGTCCACACCCTTTCCGACAAGATCGTCGATGTATCCCATGAGGATGTCCGCAAGAGTCTCGGGAGTTTCGCCCTCGATGAGCGAACTGTTGGGAACGATACCCCATGCGAGGGTTCCGCCCCTCTTCAGGAACTCGGAGATCTCCTCGGGATAGAGTGTGATGGCCTTTCCGTATGCGAATGCATCGAAGTTGAGGATATCGATGTTGGTCTTGAGTACGAGTGACCAATTGGTGTTTCCACAACAATGGATCGCCTTCTGACAATCGAGATTCTCCATGGATTCGTTGATCCATGCGAGGGCATCCTCATCGGAGATCGATGCGAAAGGTGTTCCAAGCAGAGAGAGGGAAGGTTCGTCGAAGAACATGATGACATTGTCACAGAACTTCTTGAGCTCCCGTACCTGCCACCTGGCGGACATGTTGACGGTCTTCCTGACGATCTCCG
>JAFVZR010000040.1 GCA_017508065.1 Candidatus Methanomethylophilaceae archaeon | reverse complement strand
GCTATTCCCTGGTGGTGATCGCCAATGCATTGGCGGATGCCTTCGGCACCGATGTGAACGGATTGCCGTTGTCCTTCAATATCTCGTGGTACGAGCAGAAGGCCGTATTGGTGTTGCTGTCGCTGCTGAAGCTTGGTGTCAAGGACATCATGCTAGGTCCAAGGCTTCCGGGATTCATCACGCCGAACATCCTCAACGTTCTGGTGGACACATTCGGTATCAAAGCCAACAGCACGGTAGAGCAGGATATGGTCATACTCAACATCGAGTGAGCATCCCCTGATCAAACTCTTTCCAAACCTTTTCCAACCACCTAATCTTCGACAAATGACGAAATTATTTCCATTTTCTGCGAAATCTTTAACGTCGTTTACAATGCAAACGACAACCTATAAAAGTAAAAAATGACAATACGTGATTCATGGCATTGGATACGTACAAGTGCGGTAAGTGTGGAAAGATCGTACAGGTTGAGTTCGACGGAGTCGGCAAGCTTTCCTGCTGCGGAGAGGAGATGTCCCTTCTTGCACCCAAGACCGAGGACGCTTCCACCGAGAAGCATGTCCCCTACATCAGCAGGTGCGACGGCGGAGTGCATGTCAAGGTCGGAAAGGAGACCGAGCACCCCATGACTCCCGAGCACTACATCAGGTACATCGAGATCATCGCTGACGGTATCGTCATGAGGGAGTACCTCCAGCCCGGAGATCACCCCGAGGCGTTCTTCGAGACCGAGGCCAAGGAGATCTTTGCTACCGAACTCTGTAATGTTCACGGCGTTTGGACCTCCCAATAAATCATATCCATCCTGGGCGGGCGACCGTCCAGGATCTAATCCTTATTTTCTAATCGATTACACCATAGGTGCTTCATATCGTAGCATTGGTGTATGGTGGCTATGTGGCCTGCATTCAATAGAGTCTTGAGAGTATCGGCAGCAACAAGACCGGAAACCGGAGAATAATGTAGGTGGGGGATCGCTCCCCCTTTGTGATCAACTGAGCTGTTCCGCACAGTAAGGGCAGAACTTGGGCGTCTTCGGAAGTCCCGAAAGGTCCTCTCCGCAGTACGGACAGTTCTTGAAGCTCTTCGGAGCGGCAGCAGGTTGTGCAGGAGGCTGCTGTTGCTGCATCTGCGGTGATGGTTTACCGCAGTTTCCGCAGAACTTGTACGGATAGTCGTTGGGATTTCCGCAGTAGGGGCAGAGCACCTTAGGTTGTTGCTGGACATTGCCCTGCATAGCCTGCTGGTTCAACTGCTGCATCATCTGCGGGAACAACATCATTCCCGTACCAAAAGCGGCGCCTCCTGACGAATCACCGATCGCATCGGCCATCTTCTCCATGACCTCGAACTGTTTGTACTGTGCACCGACATCGGTCCTGAGCCTCTGAACCTCGTAGATGTCCTTCTGGTACGCCTCCTCGGTGGAGACGTTGTTGATCTTCAGGGCGAGGAGTTCGAGACCCCTGTTCTTGAAGTCCTCCTCGATGTTCATCTTGGTGAGGAGCGAAGCGCTGTCGAGGTTTCCGAACACATCCATGTAGTACTGCTTTCCCAGCTGCTGTCCGATCTGTTCGTTGATGAAGCTCTTCATGAACGAGGAGACGGAGCCGGTGTTGAACGATTTCCCCCCTCCGATCATCTGTGTTATGAAGGTCTCCGGATCGGACACACGATAGGTGAACTCCCCGTTACCCATCAGTGGGATGGGTGCATCATAGTTCTGTGCGACCTTGCACATGGTCCTGACGCCCCATTTGCCCTGGAACTGCTTCTTCGAGATGAAGATGACCTTGGCCTTGAAGACGTTCTCCTTGTATCCAAGGACCTTCTCGTAGATCTTGGTGAGGAACGGGAAGTTGGCCGTGGTCAGCGAATACTTTCCGGCATCGAACACGCGGAGGATCTGTCCGTCCCTGACGAACACGGCCCACTGCCACTCGTCCACGGTCAACGAGGTGAGCGTCCTGATGTATTCCTGGTCGTACTCCCAGACGATGTCCTCCGGTCCGGGGTTCTGCCATGCGATAACGTTCGTTCTTTCGTCTGCCATCTAGTTCACCTCAGTCTGTTCTTGAGCTTGTTGATTGTACCTTCCTTCTCGGTCTCGGGCTTCGCAAGTCCGCGGAGTACCTTCATCCTGGTTCCGAGACCGTCGTCAAGGTCCTGGAGGAACCTCTCTATCTCCCTGATGTCCGATTTGATGTCGACGGATCCGTTGTCGACCTTGCTCCAGGTCATCTTCAGGAGTTTCTTCAGGTCGTATGCGGATTCCAGGAGCTTCGCGTCCCATTCCATGACCGCTTCCAGTTCGTCCTCGAGCGTTTTGGTCGCTTCCCAGATTCCGGAGTATCCGGCTTCCGCGGATTCGATGTTCTTCAGATACGTATCCGTCTTCACCCTGACCCTCTCCACGGTCTTGGCCATCTGGACGTCGCCGTTCTCCACGACCCCTCTTTGGATCTCCGCGAGTACCGACTTGCATTCCTCGATCGCCCTGGCGACCTCGGAACGGATCTCCTTGTCCACGTCCCTCCTGATGTTCTTCTGCTTGTATCCTCTGTATCCGGGGATCCAAAGGCAGATCCTCTCGAATATGCCCCTGTTGTCCTTGGATGCCTCCATGACAGTGTCGTCATATCCCATCGTGTTCAACTCCTGCTTAGATTATGTATTGTGATTGTACTTTCGAACGTCCTATGTGCGTGGGCACCAATGCCCCGAATTCGTCGGGCAGTTCCAACCTGTCCCCGACGATCCTGCATGGTACGTAGATCAGACCCCTGACGTCGGGGTCGCCGAGCTTCAGCTGTTGTATTGATCCCGACCTCTGTTTCAGATACTCCGTGATCAGTTTCTCCGCCTCCAACCTGGTGCTGAGGGGCATCATGACCTTCCTTCCGTTGGCAGTCCCTTCTGAAACGGAGTCCTGTATCCTTCCGATGCCCTGTCCGCCGCTGATACTTTTCTCCTTACCGAAGAACGAGTCCCCGAATCCGACCTCGGGTCTGTCGGAGAATATGTCCGTCATGGCGGACGAGGGGTCGTTGAGACATTCCGGATCGGTGACGAAGTCAGCACACACCAGAAGGTCCTCCTTCACCTCGACGCTCCTCTTCTTCCACAGCTTACCGGTTGTGAACGTGTATCTCAGGTCCACCTCCCAGAACGGTATCAGGACATCTCCGGACCCGGATGCGATCGGTATCGTTCCGTTGGTCTTGGAGGAGATCGCCTTCCCGATGTTGACGAAGACCTCGTCATATCTGGCCGAGCCGTTGAGGAGATAGTTCCACTTCATGTTGGACGACGGAGGCGTCTCCAACACCTTCCTGATGATGTCCATCATCATCGCGGGATCGTCGGAGGATGACAGGGAACTGTCGATGATACCGAGGGCCATCTTAGCGATGTTCCTCTCCTGATCTATGGCGGAGTACATTATCATGAACTTGGGATCGTTCATCGCCCTCTCGCCAATGGATTCCAACATCTCCATTCCGGACTTCACCTTCCCGTACGCGGTGGTTATGTCCCCGTTGAGCATGGACGCGAACCCTTCCGCGACATCCGCCAATGCCTTGTACCTCTCGTCCGGGATCTCGTACCCCTTCGTCTTGGACATGGTCTCGGCACATGACCTGAAGTTCTTGGCCATGATGTCCCACCTTCCGTCCTTGCATTCGCCCAACAGTTTGATGTTGTTCACTACCAATGCATAGGTCTCGGAGACCACGGTGGCCTCGTCGATCAACGCCCTGTCCTCATCGGTCACTGCCAATGACGACACCGATCTGACCTTCGCGTTGAACTCGAAGGCGTTCTTCGATGAACGGTCGGGTTGCGATACGTGGGCGGACCTGAACGGCATCGCGAGAAGACACGTACCCAACAGGGCCAGGTTGCTGAACCTGATCTGGTCCAGTTCCTTCGTCAGTCTGGGTTGGATGTCCTTCACGAAGATGCTGTGCCTCGCCACGGGGTCCACGTTCTCCATGCCGCCAGCGGAGTATCCCATGGGCATGGACTTGGCTACCCAGTCCTTGACCTGGTTCACCATGTCCTCCATGTACTTGCGGGCATCCATCCTCTGTTGGGTGGTACCGCAGTACTCGCATGTGACGTACGGGGAATCCCCCTTGATCTGTGATTCGTCCAACGGTGCACCGCAATGCTTGCACCTCAATGACACCATGTCGTTCATCTCAATTCCTTATCCTCATGGACAGACTGGTGATGCGGGAGTCCAATCTGGCCACTTCCGCCATCATCTGTCTGCGAACGCTCTCCAGTTCCGCCATGCTGCGCTCGTGGTACTCCTTCGCTATGGCATCCGCACGACGCGATATCGATGTGTAGCATGCCTTGCACACGAAGATCATGGGGGATCCGGGCTCGGTGGACGGTGCCAATTCCCCTTCCTCTGCCCTGACGTGTTCCGGACTGACATCCGCACTCATCCTGAAGAAGTGCATACCCTCCCCGGTGGCCTGCCTTCCGCAGATCCAACAGGTACAGGTCATGGTGTACTCCCTGATCTTCCTCTGGTTGTACTCCCCGCTCTCGCCCAACTGACGTCTGAAGTTGTATGCTATCTGTTGGTACTCCGCCGCCTTCTTCGGGTCGTTCCAGAACGTACCGTCCGCAATCAGTTCGTTACCTTCGGCCATGAGGGCGATGGAGAGCCTCGTGCCGGTCAGTGTGCTGGTGTTGAAGTACTCGTTGATGGCAAGAACGTCGTTGCCCACCTTCAGCTGCAGGATCTTGGCCGCTTCTATGAGCCTCTCTCCCTTGATCACCATGTCGGTGTTGCTGTTGGCATAGGAGTTGCGTGCCTCGATGGCGACGGCCATGGCATCGCACTCCTCCTTCAGTTCCTTGACGTCGAACGTGGACAGTCCGAAGTCGAACGTACCGTCGATCCCGTCCAACGATGCCGACAGTTCGCGATATTTCGATGCGTCGTTGAGGGATTGACCGACCTCTATGAACTCTATCATCACGCGAGCGAGGTTGGAATCGTCGGATTCCTTCTCGATAGCGGACCTCAGCTTCTTACAGGCCTTGGCATACTCCTTCTGCTTGATGAGCTCCTGCGCTTCGTCAAAGAGCTCGTTACCATCCTTGAAAAAACCGAACACCATGATTCCACTAAGGATACTATGGAATCATGAGGTTATAATGGTAACCCCATATCGTCTGGCTATCGTCAGAGGTCATCGGGCAGCTCGTCCTTGATGGACCTGATCTCCTCGAGGCATCTGACGAACTCCTGGTGCTCCCTGTCCGCGGCCTCCCTGAACTTCAGCGACTGTTCGTGGGCCTGGTCGGACATGTTCTTGTAGAGGTCGATCTTCCCGCTGTTCTCCTCGATACGAGCGTGGATGTCCTGGGACTTGCCGTGGTACTCGATTACCTGCCTGTGGTAGGAGTCCCTCTCCGCCTTGAGTTGGTCCAGGTCCCTGACGCCGTCGGCCCTGAGCTCCTCGATCCTGATCTTGATGTCCTCACGCTTGCTCTTGGCCTCGCGGGTGAGTTCGTTGTACCTGTTCCTCTCCTTCTTGAGTTCGGAGTTGACCTTCATCAGGTCCTGGGCCATCCTGCGGAAGTTGTCCCTCTTGACCTGGCTGTCGCGTGCATTGTCGTGGAACTTGTCCCTCGCCTTCTTGTGGGTGTTCAATTCGGCGTTCTTCTCCTTGAGGATCTTGTCCAAGGTACGGATCTCATCGGCAATGCTCATGTTACGGAATATGCGATAAGGCGATAAAGCGGTTTGTATCGGTCGAACGGTGTCCAAGTGGTACCGGAGATGACCCTGGCACATGATATATGCAATATCATGAGGCCCAGATTTCAGGATATGACGGATATATGGTCCGTCGGTCACCATGCGTGTCTGAAGGTCTGCAGACATCCGATGTACTCGCGGGCATATCTGGGTCTCGTGATAAGGGCCTTCATTCCGGAGAGGTAGAAGTTCCCTCCCTTCCTGAAGGGTTCCGCGGCATCCTCGAAGTCGGAGTCCTTCCATGAGAGTATGGTCCTGTGGAAGTCCATGAACCTGTGCGATGAGAGTATGTTCCTGTCCCACCATCTCTGATAGCTCCCGTGTCTGCCGGACAGGATGGTCCTGGCACATACCTGTGCGGACCACAGTCCCACCATCAGTCCGCCGGCACAGACCGGATTTGGCATGGCGGCCGCATCCCCGCACAGGAACGCGTTGCCGTCCTCGATGTGTCCCCCTCCTCCGAACGGGATCATCCTGGAACCGTACGACTTCGCATCCTCGGTGGACACCAGTCCCTTCAGTGCACCGATGCTCACATCGTCACCGGCGGGGAACCTCCATGAGTACGTACCCTGCCATCTCTCGCCCAGGTCCATATGGAACACAGGTTCGGGATCGCCCTCGACTATGCACTCGGTGGTGGGTATCATCTCGGCGGGTTTCCAACCGAACAGTCTCTTCCTTACGATGGAGTGCGCACCGTCGCAACCGATCAGATGGGTGCATTGGATCTCCCTCCCATCTCCCAATTCTACCGAGAATCCGGTACCGTCCTTCACGATGTCCCTGACGGCACCGTGAACGAACACGCAACCCTCCTTCGAACACCTGTCCTTCAGACGGTGGAGGAACGCCACCCTGTCGAGGACGTAACCCTTCACGGGCAGACGTACCGTTATGTCACCGGGGAACGTGAGTTCGCCGAACTCGATGACGTTCCTGACATCCGTGGGTTCTATGTACTTCAACCTGCGGAAGGCCTTCTTGCTGATCCCTGCACCGCAGATCTCGTGGTACCTGTCGTAGGCGACATCGGACATACGGTCTATGACGGTGACCCTCATGCCCTCCGAAGAAAGATAGAGTGCGGCGGACAGTCCTGTGGGTCCCGCTCCGACAATGACCGTGTGTCCTTCCATGGGT
>JAFVZR010000039.1 GCA_017508065.1 Candidatus Methanomethylophilaceae archaeon | reverse complement strand
GTATCCGGAACATATCGGATTGAATGAGAACAATGGCATGTACAGGCACATGAATGACAGAAGATACACCATGTCGGGACGATATGCCTCCATGTTGTCCGAGTACGTGAAGATGTACAGCAGCTGTTCGGGGAACAGTTCGAGCACTCCGATCAGAAGTGTCACCAATCCGATACCCATTATCAGTGCATATTTGAATGACTTATTGAGACGACGTATGTCCTTCTGACCGTATGCGGATGATGCGACCGGTACCAATGCGGAACCCACTGCCATGGCCGGAACCGTCATCAGAATGATCAATCCGTCCACGGTGGAGAATATCGTCAATCCGTCCGTGCCCGCACAGAGTATGACCATGAAGTTCAGGACAGCATCCATTCCGTAAAGGACGAGGAATTCCAACATCTGTGGGAATCCTGCGGTCATGATCGCACGTGATTGTACCGGGTTCCAACCGATGTCTTTCCTGGATATGCCGAGGTATGTCCTTCTGCCGAGTATGAAGTAGATTCCGAGGAGGAGCGATATCGTGGTGGCAAGCATCGTGGCAATGGATGCGCCCATGATGCCCAGTCCGAACATGTAGATGAATATCGGATCGAGGATGATGTTCGACACCGCAAGGGTGACCATCATCGTTGTGGAGAGGGTGGATGCACCCTGTCCGTTCAGAATACCTCCTATCGCGCCGTTCAGGATGATCAGGACGACGAATATGGAATAGATGTACATGTACGCACTGGATTGGTCTATGACGTTGTCAGCGCCCAGAGCGGACAGGATGTACGGTTGAGACAGGAGCATTATCGGAGTCAGTACCAATCCTATGATGCCTGCCAAGATCAGTGTCTGAACGCAACCGGATGTGGCATCATCCTTCTTTCCGGCACCGATGTACCTGGATATCACAGCGGACGCTCCGACACCCAGACCGGTGCCCAATCCAACAAGCACATTGTAGATGGGTCTCACTACGGCAACGGCTGCCAATGAATCGGAACCCATTCCCGAACACCATGCGCGGTCCACGACGGTGTTTATCTCCGCTACGAACAGTGCGATCATGATCGGCACTGCCATTGCGATGATGGCCTTCTTAGGGTCTCCGAGGAGAACGTCCACCTTCTTGTTGGATGACATGTATTGATGAAAAACAGAAAGAAGGGTCCGAAGACCCTTTGGTTCATTCTCAGGCGAGAACGTCCTTCATGGAGTAGATCTTACCCTTCTCCTGAGAACATACCCACTTGGCTGCAAGTACAGCACCTGCGATGAACACTTCGCGGCTGTGTGCCTGGTGTTTGATCTCGATCCTTTCGCAGTTTCCGATGAACATCGCAGTGTGGTCGCCGACGATGTCTCCTCCGCGGACCGCGTGGATACCAATCTCCTTTCCGCGGGGGCAGAGTCCCTCACGTCCGTGTACGAACTCCTTTCCTCCGAGTGCCTCGCTGATGGCCTCCGCAGTGGTGAATGCGGTTCCGCTGGGTGCGTCCTTCTTCTCGTTGTGGTGTGCCTCGATGATCTCGACGTCGTAATCGAGCCCGAGGTTCCTTGCAGCCTCTGCACAGAGTTTGATGAAGATTCCGACTCCGATGGAGTAGTTGGTGGACTGAACTGCCGCGACATTGTTGTCCTCGACGGCCTTCCTGATGTCTGCCATGATCTCGGGTGTGAGGCCGGTGGTTCCGATGATGAGGTTGACACCTGCTGCGGCTGCTATGGGTGCGTTGATAGCAGTGGCCTTGGCGATGGTGAAATCGAGGATGACATCCACCTTCGCATCCTTGAGGACGGTCGCAAGGTCCTTGGCATCGGAGACGGGGACACCTATCTTTCCGATTCCTGCTACCTCTCCGATGTCCTCGCCGATTCTTACGAGGTCGAATGCTGCTGCGACGGTGATGCCTTCTACGGACATGATCTTACGGACGATGCCGGTACCCATCTTACCGCATGCGCCCACGAGTGCTGCTCTAACGTCAGTCATGATTATCTGGCTCATGCATAGTGGTCAACCTATAAGTTGCTGTTCGTCAGTCCATGTCCGATACTATGAAGAAGTGCAGGATCACCGTCAAGAGAATCGTGGAACACAGGGACCTTATGGATCTGTATGAGAATCCAATGGAGCATGCCTGTGATATGAAGGAGGGGCAGGTCTTCATAGCCAACGGCTGGCAGAAGCCCGAAGGTATGTGCGACAGTGCTTGGGAGACAATGTCCCAGTTCGTTCTGGCATTGTCCCACGGCGGGGAGAACTTCTACGATGGGTGGATGAAGAATCCCAGATCAGCAATGATCTCCTGCAATGACGGGTTCCGTCCGGTGAGCTTCCTGATCGAGGCATTGGACGAGGATGCGGATTGAGTCCGCCTCATCCGTTGTGCGTACGGTTGCAGTGCATATGCTGGCACTGATGTATCCTTAGAACTTTCAGATTGAAATTAAATGGGGGCCGAAGCCCCCGGTTTATTGCCCTCAGATGAGGGTGACCAATGCGTCGACTGCCCAGCAGCCCTTGCCCTCGTCACCGACGATGACGGGGTTGATCTCGAGCTCCTTGATCTCGGGGCATTCCACGGAGATCTTGACGATCTTCCTGATGGTGTCCTTCATCGCGGTGATATCGGACTTTGCCATTCCGCGTGCTCCGGACATCAGCTTGTATGCCTTGGTGGACTGGATCATCTCATCGAGCTGTTCCTCGGTCATGGGCACGTGTGCCTGGGAGATCTCCCTGAGGATCTCGACGAAGATTCCTCCGAGACCGAAGGAGATGACGGGTCCGTACTGGGGATCGCGGATCATGGACAGGATGACCTCCTTTCCGGAGACCATCTGCTGGATGGAGACACCGAGCAACTTCGCGTCGGGCTTGTTCTTTGCACAGGACTCCATGATCTTGTTGTAGGATGCCCTTGCTGCAGCCTCGTCCTTGACTCCGACTACGACTCCGCCGACATCGGTCTTGTGCTGGATGTCAGGGGAGATGATCTTCATGACGACGGGGTATCCGATCTTGTTGCATGCTGCTGCCGCATCGTCCTCGGAGGTGACGGTTGCCTCTCCGGGAGTGGGGAGTTCGTATGCTGCGAAGATCTCCTTACCCTCTGCCTCGGTGAGTGCCTTCCTGCCCTCTGCGACTGCGTTGTCGAGGATCTCCTTGGCCTTCGCCCTTCCGGAGACGGCGGGCTCGATCATGGGGGTCTTGGGGATCGCGCTGCGGACGGTGTATCCTCTCAGGATGTCGAGAGCGTGGACTGCTCTGTCAGGAGTGGGGTAGGTGGGAAGTCCGCCCGCCCTGGTGATCTCTGCGGCCCTTGCGCATTTGGTTCCACCGGCCCAACAGACTGCGATGGGGACCTTGATGTCATCCTTGATCCTGACGAGGTTCTCTGCGACGGATTCGAGGTCAGCGGTGTCGAGAGGGGATCCCATGACGACGAGTCCTCCGACGGAAGGGTCCTCCTGGACGATCCTGATGGTCTGCTCGAAGTACTCTGCCTTGGCGTCTCCCCTCACATCGATGGGGTTGGTGACTCCTGCGACGGTGGGGACCTCGTCCCTGATCCTCTGGATGGTCGCATCGGAGAGCTTTGCGGCTCCGATGTTCTTGGCGTTGAATGCCGCATCCGCGGACATGACTCCGAGACCGCCTGCGTTGGTGATGATTCCGATCTTGTCCTTGTCCATACTGCTGAATGCGTGGAACATTGCGAATGCGTCGAACATGTCCTCGAGGTTCTCTGCCCTGTAGATGTTGAGCTTCTTGAAGATGACGCTGTTGACGGCATCGGAACCTGCGAGGGATCCGGTGTGCGAGGATGCTGCTGCTCCTCCTGCCTCGGTGGATCCGGACTTGAAGATGACGATGGGCTTCTTGACCGGCATGGTCTCGATGGCCTCTACGAACTGCTCTCCGTTGGAGATTCCCTCGCAGTACATTCCGATGACCTTGGTCTGCTCGTCCTCGGAGAGTGCGTGCATGAGGTCAGCCTCCGCGACGTCGCACTTGTTTCCGAAGGTGATGAACTTGCCGAGTCCGATGTTGTTGGCGTATGCCCAGTCGAGCATTGAGGATCCCACTGCTCCGGACTGGGAGAAGATGGACAGGTTACCCGCCTTGGGCATCTGCTTCGCAAAGGTGACGTTGACACCGTTCTTGGGGTCCATGTTACCGAAGCAGTTGGGTCCGAGGATCCTGATTCCGTACTCCTTGGCCTTTGCGACGAGCTGCTTCTCGAGCTCAGCTCCTTCGGGACTGTCCTCCTTGAATCCTGCGGTGAGGATGATGGCATTCTTGATGCCTGCCTTGTTGAGGTTGTCAAGCTCGGAGATGACGAAAGTATTCTTGATGACGATGACAGCGAGGTCGACGGGCTTTCCGATGTCGACGACACTCTTGTATGCGGGAATTCCCTGGATCATCTCCTCCTTGGGGTTGATGGGATACAGGTTCTTCAGGTTGAATCCTGCGTTGATGAGGTTGGTGATGATCATTCCACCAATCTTCGATGCGTTGTTGGATGCACCGACGACTGCGATTGATTCTGGGTTAAGGAAACCTTTCATAACCCCCTAATAATACTATACTATTATAAAACTTAGCCAGAATTCGTAGCCAAATAGCTATAATTCGTACATATTCCTACGAAATCAGAAAGTATGGTTGTTGTATGTTCTAATCACGTAGTATTTTTACGATTTTCGTATATTTATGACTAATTTACTACGTTTTTCGAAGAAATGACGAAGTGCAATTTCGTTGATTGTCGTAGTCTTCGTTTTTATCCGAACGCCAACCATTTAACGGTGAACGATGTAGTGGTCTCAATGGGAATCATATCGGGTTATGCCGACGGTATCGCGAAGTACTACAGGAGGAAGGAGGGTTCTTTGGCTTTCCTCTGCGGAGGCGTTCTCGTAGCATTGGCATTGACCATGATCCCGAGCCTTCTGATCGCGGCTTTCAAAGGAGAAAGCCTGCTCGTGATGGGCGCCCCTATGTTGGTGGGATTTTTATTGGGCACTCCGCTGGTGATGCGTTACAGGCTCGCCACCGTGATACGTCCTCCGGATGCATTGGCCATGATGGCCGTTCTTTGGATCACCTGTTTCGTGTTCGGCATGTTGCCGTTCATGATGTGCGGCATGACCCCGATCAATGCGTTGTTCGAATCCGCCAGCGGATTCACCACCACAGGTGTAGATGTGTTCCCCGATTATACGGTGTTCCCGGACTGTATCCTCTTCTGGAGGTCCACATCCGCATGGCTCGGGGGAATCATGATCATCCTGATCTTCATGTTCCTCATGCCGATGGTCGGCGGAGGTACCCGTACCGCATTGGGCAACGAGACGTCCGGTTCGTCCGGTGGTGACTATAACAGGACGATGAGGTTGAGGGATGCGGCCCTGCAGTTCATCCTCGTCTACGTGTTGCTCACGTTCGCTATGGCCCTGATCCTCATATGCATGGCGTACACGCCGTTCGAGGCCATCACGTTAGCATTCTGCACCTTGTCGACCGGTGGATTCATGGCATCCTCCGTGGACTTCACGCCCGCGTTGAAGATAGTCATCCTGATCTTCATGTTCTTGGGTGCCACCAACTTCTATCTCCACTACCGTGCGGTGTTCCAGAGGGACATATCCTACGGGAAGAGCGAGGAGTTCATGGGCGTCCTCGTATGGTGTATCGTGATGTCCTTCGTCCTGTTCTTCCTGTTGAATCCCGATCCCTTCAACGATGTGTTCAACAATTACCTGGATTCCCTGTTCATGACCGTATCGGCATCATCCACCACGGGCTACTCCTTCGAGGCCTTTGGATCCTGGCACTATGCTGCCATGATCGTCCTGTACCTTCTGGCGTTAGTCGGTGCGTCATCCGGATCCACTGCAGGAGGTATCAAGATCTCCAGGTTGATCATCGCCGCGAAGGCACTCAAGAGGAGTTTCGAACAGGTCATAAGGCCCAATACGGTCAACCCCGTACGTATGGACGGGAACAATGTTCCAGATGATGTCGTCAAGAACACATTGATGGTCATCATGCTGTTCGGATTGACCATCATCGGGTTCTCGTTGTTGTTCATGCTGTTCGGTTACAGCGGTGAGGGAAGTATCAGTTGTTCAATCGCATTGCTCTCCAATTTCGGTACGGCGGTCGGTGAATTCGCCGTCGGATACGATTCCGCATCGAACATCGTCAAACTGATAATGATTCTGATGATGTGGTTCGGTCGTTTGGAGATCCTCGTGGCCATGGCTATCCTGTCCCCGAGGGTGTGGAAGGAACAGTACCTCAATTTCAGGAAGAACAGGCACAGTGACTGATGTGCCACATTTATGAAAAATCCCAAGTGGGGAGAGGTTTATGGTCGCCCCCGAAGGGGCGTAAGGTTGATTCAGAGCCTGTCCTTGACTGCTGCCCAGATGATGGGGAGGGAGATGGTAGCGTCACCCTCGACGGTCATCTTCTTGGCATCCGCCTTGACCTTACCCCAGGAGACTGCCTCACGGATCTGTGCTCCGGAGAGGGATCCGTCGAACTCCTGTGCGGTGGTGAGGTAGACACAGTAGTCTAGTCCGCCGCGGAACTGGTTCCACCAGATGACGTGGTGCTTGGAGATTCCTCCTCCGATCAGGATTCCGCCGGTAGCGGCAGCCTGATCGGTCATCTCGGACAGCATCTGTTCGTCCTTGAAGAGGTCGATTCTGAGGTCCCTGTGGAACTGGTAGTACATCCAGAGCTGGCATCCGAAGGATCCGTCGGTAATTCCGGGGACAACGATTGGAACCTTGTTCTTGTGACACTGGTAGAGGAGTGAGTCCTCGTTCTGGAGCCTTGCTCCGACAGCATCGATGATCTCGTAGGTAGCGAGGGATTTGGTCTCTGCGAAGATCTCGTCGAACATGGGTGCGAGGTTGTCCTCGAGGACGACTCCGTAACACTTGTCGGGAACGAGGACGTTTCCGAGCCTGCTGGTCTCCCATTTGTCCCTAAGCATCTCATCGTCCATCATGAAGTCTCCCTTGTAGTAGGCTGCCCAGGTCCTGGAGAGGTCGTGGTCGAGGGTACCGCAGGTGGTGATGATAAGGTCGACGCAGCCGTTCCTGACCATGTCGACGATGACTCCCCTGGTTCCGGTCGCCATGATACATGCAGGGAAGGAGAGGATCTTGAGACAGTCCTTGTCCTTCATCATGTTCTCGATGACATCGACGGAGTCAGCGAGCTTCTGTGCAGTGAACCCTCCTGCCATGCTCATCTGCTTCATGAGGTCGTTGACTGTCATTCCCTTTTCGATTTTGATATCCTGTACTTCGATCAATTCATCCATTGATTCATTCTCCTTTGAATTTTGCCGGATATAGGTTGCCCTACTCTCCGGTCACATAGAAATGCGCTTGTGTGCTACTGCACACACAGAGGAAACACATACGTTACCGTCGGTGTCGACGAATGCGAAACTGCGGTTCCTCGTAGTGCTCATGGATGGTCGATTATTGGAAAGTGATTTAAGGGTTTCCCTCGAGGGTTATGTAAGGTCATTCTTTCTTACGAGACTTGAGGAAACGCCTGGCACATGAGATCATACCGCCTTTTCCCGCAAAGAATGCTCCACCAAGGTCCTCTATGAGTTCGGAGTCGTCCTTGTTGTACGGCATCCACCACGGGTCGCGTTTCGACTTCCCTTTGTCAATGTGTATGTGGTGCGGGCACATCATCTGTCTGAAACCCTCCAACGCATGGGTCGTACCTATTCCGCTCATGCCTCTTCCTCCCCATGGTGTTGCGGGGAGGCCGTATGTGTACACGGCATTGTTTATATCGATCGTTCCGGACCTCATTCTGGAAGCGATCCTCTCTCCACGTCTGAGATCTGATGTCCATACAGACCCAGCCAAAGCGAACGGGTTGTCGTTGGCGAGACGGGTGGCATCCTCTTCCGTATCGAATGGGAACACACATACGATCGGACCGAAGATCTCCTGGGATACGATAGGTGCATCGGTAGGCAGGTCGGTGACGATCGTAGGTTCGAAGAAGTATCCCTCTAGAGAATCGTTCACCTTTCCGCCAAGGATGAACCTTCCGCCCTGGGATTCTATGTCCTTACATATCTGGCTCATCCTATCCAGTTCACGGGCGTTGATCATCGGACCGATGGATATGTCGGGGTCTGACCACCCGTTACCCTGTTTCAATCCCTTGACTCTGTTCACATACAGTTCCAGGAAAGAATCGTAGACTTTCCTCTGAACGTATATCCTCTTGATGCTGACACATACCTGTCCCGAGTTGACGAACGACGCCCATACTGCACCCCTCGCAGCTCTGGCTATATCTGCATCGTCGAGGACGACCATAGCATCCTTTCCTCCGAGTTCAAGGATTACTGGCACAAGTTTCTCTGCAGCCGATTTCATCACCTCTATGCCGGTATCTGTTCCGCCGGTGAAGGCGATCTTATCCACGTCGGACGATGTGATTGCGGAACCCAATCCGGGCCCTGAAACTGTACGTACCAATCCCTTCGGGAATCCGGCATCTTTGAACAGTCTCTGCATGAGGTCTCCGCACAACGGTGTGTCGGATGACGGTTTGATTATCACGCCGTTACCTGCAGCGACGGCCATTATCGCCTCGGTGAATGGGATCGCGATGGGGAAGTTGTAGGATGAGATTACGGCTATCACACCGTATGGTTGGTATTCGATGTAGGATCTCCTTCCCATTATCGCACACATCATGGACATCGGACCCTGTTTGACCTTCTCCCTGAATCTGAAGTTCTTCAGAAGCGATCTGGCATATTTCGTCATACCTACGATCGTCAATATCTCCGTACTGAAACATTCGGAACGTGGTTTACCAGTGTCCGCATGTATTGTGCCAGCTATC